>NZ_JNAA01000101.1:0-3978 GCF_000696055.1 Exiguobacterium sp. AB2 | reverse complement strand
GTTGAGGTCTCGTCTTTGTTCATTTCGACGTCGAAGGATTCACCTTCTGTTGCATCCGACCAACGCCCTCGTATTGAACGTCACGCGGGTCGCGGGCGAACTTCCATGCGTTGCGGGCGTCAATGAAGCGCGGTTGACGCATGCCGGCGAACGCTTCCGGTTTCAAGTTGACGAGTTCTTCCCACTCGGTGACGAGGATGGCGTAGTCTGCTCCGTCGAGCGCCTCTTCCACCGTGTCGGCTTGGCGGTAATCCCACGTCGCGAGCGGGTCGTAGCCGATGACCTCGACTTCTTGCAGGAGCAGCTGCTGGGCGAGCGCGATGGACGGGGCGTCACGCATATCGTCCGTCCCCGGTTTGAAGGCGAGCCCGAGGAAGGCGACGCGCATGCCGCGGGTCACGTCGAGCTTCGACAACAAGTAACGGATTTGGGCGTCATTCGTCTCCGCAGCCGCCCGGATGACTGGTAAGTCGAGACCGTTCTCCTGCGCGACGTGAAGCAGCGCGGCCATATCTTTCGGGAAACACGAGCCGCCATACCCGAGCCCAGCGTTCAAGAACGAACGCCCGATGCGGGGGTCGAGCCCCATGCCGTCGGCGATCGTCGTGATGTCTGCCCCGGCCTTGTCGGCGAGACGGGACAAGTCGTTGATGAAGCTGATTTTCGTCGCGAGGAACGCGTTCGAGGCGTACTTGATGAACTCGGCGTTAATCGGTGATGTGCAGACGAGCGGGACGCCGAGGCGGCCGTAAATGCCCGCGAGTTCTTCACACATCTCGAGGTCATCGCTGCCGATGACGACGCGATGTGGTTTCAATACGTCCGCCAAGGCGCGTCCTTCCTGTAAGAATTCCGGCACGATGGCGAACGTGTGCGCCGGATACATCACCTTCAAGACGTTCGTCGTCCCCGGCGGCACCGTGCTCCGGATGATGATCTTTTGCGGTGTCTTGAACGCGGCGAGCGCCGCTTCGATGTATGACAAGTCACAGCTGCCATCTTCGCGGCTCGGCGTCCCGACGGCGAGAATGACGTAGTCGGCACCTGACGCGAGCCCGACATCGTCCGTCCACGTGATCGCGTCTTTATATTCGGAGAGCACTTCGGCCATACCCGGTTCGTGGAACGGGACCGTGCCGCCTTTTAACTGCTCGAGTTTTGGTATGTGTTTCTCGACGCCGATGACCTCGTGCCCCGCTTTCGCGAGTCCGCACAACGTGGCCAATCCGACGTAGCCTAAACCAATGATTCCAAATTTCACGCTAGTTCCTCCTTCGGTATGCTCCCTTCCACAGTAGCGAAAAGCCGGGATGAAGGGAAGGCGATAACGCGCTCGAATGTTCTTTCGGGACTGACTTTTTTCATTTGGTAGGGTGACGGGTCGGCTCGGAAGTGCGCGCTGGCGCGGGGAAGTGCTATAATGGGTCAAAATGACGCTAGAAAGGACTAATCGTATGGGCTTACTCGCTTTCTTTTTGGTTACACTCTTCATCTATTATTGGTTTCCGGTCCGGGAGGGACTGAAAACCTTCCTTCTCATCTTGATCATGGTGAGCGGTTGGCTCTCCATCTTCGAAATCGTCTCCATTTTGGAAGCCCGTCCATGGGTGGCCGCCCCATTACTTCTCATCATCGGCCTCATCGTTTGGAAGTGGCGCAGAGATCGCAATCGGCAAGAGAAGAGCGTTTGACGACCGTCAAATGCTTTTTTTGATGTATTCTCTTTCTTTACCAAAATTCCCTTGCAAAAAGACGTATTCATTCTAGTATCGTGACGTCTTTCACAAGTTTTTTAAACATATGGGAATCAGTGTGAACTACTCGCCACTTATTCGCTTCGCAAATTGAAGTGGGAGCTTCTTGGGAAGACCGCACGTTTACTAGCCACGATTGTTTACCAAGCTCGTCGGGCAAGTCCCTGCCCTGAAGGTATTTCAGTCTGCCAACATCATTTCAGTCGGCCAACATCAACAGGTTGATGCTCGCATTGATGTCGCGGTCATGATGCGCGCCACACGTACACGTCCATTCACGGACATCCACTGTTTTCTTCTCGCCTTTTGATCCACAGGAAGAGCAGATTTGCGTCGATGCAAACCACTGATCCGCTTTGATAAGAGTCCGTCCGTAGAACTTGCACTTGTATTCTAACTGTCGGACGAACTCGTACCAACTGACATCTGCGATCGATTTGGCGACCTTGTGGTTCTTCATCATATTTTGCGACTTCAGCGTCTCCACGACGATGACTTGGTTCTCGTCAACGATTCGTTTCGACAGTTTATGAAGGAAGTCTTTGCGTTGGTTTGCGATCTTCTCGTGTTTCTTGGCGAGGATCAGCTTGGCCTTCTCCCGGTTCTTGCTTCCGATCTTCTTTCGTGACAGGGCGCGCTGCGCCTTCTTGACCTTCTCTTCTGACTTGCGAAGGAAACGAGGATTGTCAATCTTCTCAGAAACCATCTCGTCATTTGTCATGATGGCGAAGTGCTCAAGACCAAGATCGATCCCGATCTTGGTCTTGGCAGGAACCCATTTTTCCTCGCCTTGATTGACAAGGATGGAGACGAAGAACTTGCCCGTCTTCGTCATCGAGATTGTCGCGGACTTGATGATCCCCTCGAAAGGACGATGTTGTTTGAACTTCACGAAGCCGACCTTAGGAAGTCTCACCTTCCCGTCCTCGATCCGGACGCTCCCGTTCTGATTGTTGGTCGTGTAGGAGGCGCGGTCGCCGTGCTTCGATTTGAACTTCGGGAACCCGACAGACTTGTCGCGGAAGAAGTTGGCATACGCCTTGTTCAAGTCCATCTGGGCGTTCGCCAGGGATAGACTGTCGACCTCTTTCAAGAAAGGGAACTCGGGCTTGTACTTCGCCGGGGTCGGGAGCTTCTGCTTCGCGTCGGGATTCAACTTCGACTCCTCATACAACCGGATCCGTTCCTCGAGCATCTTGTTGTAGACGAAACGGACGCAACCGAACGTCTTCACGAAGTGTCCTTTCTGTGACTTTGTCGGGTATAGTCGAAACTTGTACGCCTTCAGCAAAGTGATCACTCCTCTCCTTGTTTTTCGATGTATTGCCTGATGACGTCGATCGTCGCACCACCGGTCGTCACGAGGCAGTAGCTCCGGGACCAGAACATTTCTTTCCACAGTCGTCTCTTGACGTGCGGAAAGTCTCGTTTGATCAGTCGGCTGCTGGCGCTCTTGTAGGCGTTCAGAAACTTCGACATCTCTGTGTTCGGGTGGGCTTTGAACAACACATGGATATGGTCGCCGTCATGATTCCATTCGGTCAGTGTGATATGGTATGACGCGCCGATCCGTTCGAACGTCTGTCTCGCGAACTCCGAGACGTCTTCGTCAATCACCTTGCGTCTATATTTGACCACCAGGACGAGGTGGTAATTCAGGAGAAAGACTGAATGTTTGTTTGTATCCATTTTCATTGATAGTTCAGTCCTTTTGATTGGTTACACTGATTGTATCAAGAACATACAATCTCGACAAGACGGGCGATTCATCTCCCACCTACGCTGGGCTTCGCCCCGAGACACTTAGAGGAGGGAGAATTCTCGCCTAATTTTGTTAAAATAGTAACTACTATTTCACAAACGATGAATCCATTGGCTCACACACTTACTGTAATTTAATGGTAATATAGAGTTACTCAGTCTAACAGTATAGGAGCGCTATTATGATGAACAAACTATCATTCTCCACACTATTCGTCTCCATCAGCGTCATCTCACTCTGCGCCATCATGGTGTACCTTAACGTCTCGACGTTCGAACTGAACGAGACGATCGGTTCAGGCCTATTCTACTTGAAAGGCTATTATGAGGAAGGCAATATGATCGTCACCGAACAAGGCATCGGTGTCATCACGGTACCGCTCGTCATCGGTCTCGTCGCATCGACACTCATCAACGTCATCCAATTTTGCCGTACCCCTTCCGTTTCGGATTAACCCACTTC
>NZ_JNAA01000100.1:0-11375 GCF_000696055.1 Exiguobacterium sp. AB2 | reverse complement strand
ACCGACCAAGGGCACGGCGAGACTTCTAGGGGACTAGCAAGCAAAGGGAGACCCAGCAGCGTTAAGCGATGCGGCTCCCTGCTTGCCCCCAGAAAAGCGAGCTGTGCCCGGTCGGACAAATAAAAAAACTGCAGACAATGTTTTGTCTACAGCCTGAGGGTTCACCGCGGCGAACCCTTTTACATTTGTTCATATGATTTAATCCAAGCTTCAAGCTCCTCAATCGGGAGCGGACGCGAGAAGTAGTAGCCTTGCATCTCATCACACCCGAGCGCCTTCAGCGTCTGGCGCTGGCTCTCCGTCTCGATTCCTTCGCACACCGTTCGTAACTTCAACCCTTTGGCGAGCTCGATGATGGACTGGACGATGACGTTCCCGGTCGGGTCGCTCTCTGTCGCCTGGATGAACTGCCGGTCGAGCTTAATCTCGTGAATCGGATAGTGCTTCAAGTAGACGAACGCCGAGAAGCCGGTGCCGAAGTCGTCAATCGAGATGGAGAAGCCGACGTCCCGGAAGTCGATGAAGCGTTCGATGACGTGCAACTGGTTCTCCATGCCGACGCTCTCCGTGATCTCGAACGTCAAATACGTCGGACAGACGCCGATGTCGCGGACGATGTGCGCGAACTTGTCGACGACCCCGTCTGACAAGAAGTGACGGGCCGACAAGTTGAGCGCGAGCCGGTACTTGCGCCCCGCATCGTGCCACTCCTTCAACTGCCTGCAGGCGATGGTGAACATCTGTTCTTCGAGCGTGATGATGACGCCGGTCGATTCGGCGAGCGGGATGAAGTCGAGCGGCGGGACGAGTCCTTGTTCCGGATGTAGCCATCGCATGAGACCCTCAAACCCGTTCAACCGCCCGGTCGTCGCATCGATTTTCGGCTGATAGAAGAGCGTGAACTCGTTCAAGGCGATGCCTTTACGAAGATTCATCTCGAGCGTCAGTTCGGCCGCCGCCTTCTCCCCCATCTCCGGCTCATAAAACGTGACGATGCCACGTTGCACGTTGCCGCTCTCGGCGAGCCGCGTCGCATGAATCAACTCGAGCGTCGAATACGTCTTGTCCTCAATCGCGATGAAGGCGCTCATCGTCAAGACGACATCGAGCGCGCCTACGGCATACGCCTCTTTCGTCACCGTCTCCGCGAGCATGTCGGCGACCCCGAACGCTTTGATGCGGTCCCCGTAAGGCGTCCAAACCATGAAGCCGGACTGCGAGATGCGCGCAAGCATCGTCGGGTCGACGATGTGGCGAAGCCGGGCCGCGACGTCTTTGACGAGCGCGTCGGCCTTCTCGAGCCCGAGCGCGTCCTCGATCGCCCGGAACTTGTCGACCTTCAAATAGATGAGCGAGCCGAGATGGCCGTCCGCCTCTTCCCGGACGCGGTCGACGTGTTCGACGAACGCGTTCTCGTTCATAAGTCCCGTCAGCGCGTCCGTGTAAGCGAGACGCGTGACGTGTTCCTCGATCGATTGACGCTCGAGCCGGAGGTAGAGGATGGCGATGAAGTCCGATAACGTGCTGACGATGAGTTCCTCCATATACGTCCACGTCCGCGGGGCGAACGTCTCACAACAGATGACGCCTTTCGCGTACTCGTTCGCATAGATCGGCGCGTCGAGCATGGAGTAGATGCGCTGTCCTTCGACAAAGTATTGTTGATACAAATCCTTCACCCACGGGTGGCTACGTACATCGTCGAACGGGAGCACCCGGTTCGTGCGGAGCGCATCGAAATAGACCGGCGCGGCATCCCGATCGACGATCAAGTCCGGTTGGGTGTGCCCGACCTCTTTCGAATACGCGACTTGGCAACGGATGGACGCGTACGTGTCATCGAAGTGCCAAATCGAGACGGTGTCGACGTCGAGCATATCCGAGACGACTTGACACATATAGCTAATCGCCTGATGGACCGTCGCTTCATTCACGTCCGGCATCCGTACGAGGTCGAACAGTTTCTCTTGATGTTTTCGATACGATTGTGCGGAAAAGTTCCCCTCGGTCATAAGTCCCCTACTCTCCTCATTAATCCTATCTTCATCATAGCATGAATACTTGGGAAGAATAGTTTCCAAAATTCAACAGAAAGTCAATTTCTGATTCACCCCTTTTACCTAATTCATCCCATTTCTACCTGTCAAAAAATATTGACCTCCTTTTCAACGGAATTGGCCTGTTTGAGTCCTTCCCCCCATTGCCTGCCAATTTCGAAACACCTTACAATATAACTGTATTGATTTTATCGAACCGTTACCTACGCCATCTACGAAGGAAGTGACTCCATGGATCATAAGTCCGGCCTCATGTACTCATTCGCCGCCATCGCCGCCGTAACCGTCCTCGCTCAGGCCGACGACGCCGCTGCCGCTAGCACGCACACCGTCCGTGCCGGAGATACGCTCTGGTCAATCAGCCAGCAGCACAATATCCCGCTCGCGACATTGAAATCTGTGAACAACTTGACGTCCGACCGAATCGCCATCGGACAGACACTGAGACTCTCTGGCGCCGTGACGCTCGCACCTGCGAACAATAACGCGACGCAAGCGACCGCGACCCGTACGACGACCGCGAACTTGAACCTCCGGAGCGGCGCCGGGACGACGCATAGCGTCCTTCTTACGATTCCGCGCGGCCAAAGACTCACCCCGCTCAAGACGAGCGGAGTCTGGACGCAAGTGACGTATAACGGCCGCACAGGTTGGGTGCACAACGACTTTTTAAGCGCCGCACCTGCACAACCGGCAACGCCTGCCCCGGCACCGACTGCACCAATCGTCACCCCGAGCGCGACTGCATCAAAGACGACGGCGAACTTGAACCTCCGCGCCTCGAAGTCGACGACCGCACGCGTGTTGACGACGATTCCGAAAGGACAGAGCGTCACCGTCTTGAAAGTCGAAGGCACATGGTCGCACGTGAAATTCGGGAACCAAACGGGCTTCGTCGCGAATACATATTTGACGAAGGCGGCGTCCACGCCGACACCGGCCCAGCCGGCTACACCAGCTCCGACGCAAATCAAAGAAGAGAGCATCAACACGTCGTACGTGACGACCGCGAACTTGAACGTGCGCCAAGGCGCAGGGACCGGCTTCGCCCTCGTCACGACGATCCCGAACGGCACGACCGTGACGGCGACGAAACAGAGCGGCTCGTGGGTGTACGTGACGTATAACGGCAAGTCCGGTTACGTCAGCACCGGCTTCTTGAAACAGACGACGACCGCACCGAGCGCGCCGATCGCCCCGAACCTCGGGGATGCTGGCGCCGGCAACAAGGACGTCGATTATGTCGTCAACACGCCGTCATTGAACGTACGCGCCTCGGCGACGACGAGCTCGTCCATCATCGGCAGCGTCACGGCCGGCCAGACGCTCCGCGTCGTGCAGACGTCAAACGGATGGCACCAAATCTACATCGGCAACACGACGGGCTTCGTCTCGGCTTCGTTCGTGAAACAAGTGCCGAAAGGGACAGCGGCGAACCCGACGTGGGTCTCAGGCTCGTATGACGCTCACACGTTCTTCACGGCAAGTCCGGCCGCAATCCGCGCCCAAGCGAGCGACACGAGCGCGATCGTCGGTTCGACGCTTCGCGGTGGCCTGTTGAATGTCATCGGTGAGACGGCGACCCATTACCGCGTCGCCGAAGGGTTCATCGCCAAGTCGTTCGTGACGCAAGTGAACGGACAGTCTGCCCAGGCGACCCGCCTCGCGACAATCGCCGTCGCCCAGCGCTTCGTCGGCACGCCTTACGTCTGGGCCTCGTCCAGTCCGGTCAATGGCGGTTTCGACTGCTCCGGCCTCATCTTCTATGCGTTCAACCAAGCGGGCGTCAACATCCCGCGCACGAACGTCGCCAACTATTGGGCCGGCGCCTACTTCGGCCCACAGTTGCCGAAATCGTTCACGCCGCAAGCGGGTGACCTCGTCTTCTTCGAGAACACGTACACGGCCGGTCCGTCCCACATGGGCATCATGATCAACGCGGACACGTTCATCCACGCCGGAACGTCCGGCCTCGGCTACAACCAAATCAGCAAAGAACCGTACTGGCAATCGCGCCTCATCGGTTACAAGCGTCCGTGACTTTCGTCGCACCTTGAAAACCCGACCTTAGTCGGGTTTTCTTTTCGATATGCAGGATTCCGTACCGAAGATGCGAAATGCGAGATAAGATAAGAAGAAAAAAGGAGGTGTCCGATGAGCCAAGATCGCTTCGCCAAAATCCCGTATCGGATTTATACGATGGGACTCGCCATCGCCTGCCTCATCGGCGTGCTCTCGTTCGGGCTTGGGCTCAGCTATTATTGGAAAGAAAAGCATGCCGCCGTCGACCAAACGGTGACGAACTTGAACCACGCCGCCGACCTAGCGGGCGTCGAGGCCTATCTCGTCCTCCATCAGACGGCAAGGCTGTATGAGACGAACTCGGACCAACCGACGAATCTTCTCTCGTCCCCGTACCGGGAACGGGCGCTCCAGTACAACATCCAGCTCCGTGACGACTTCGAGACGGGCGTGAACGAACGGGAACGTGAGGCGCTCCTCGCCTTCTCGGAACGCCTCGAGGAGACGCTCGACGAAGCCCGCTTCGATATCGTCCCGTTCGATGTCATCGAGTCGATTGACCGGCGTTGGCTCTATCAAGGGCTCGAACGTACGGCGCAGGAGAACACCGCATACGAACTCGCGGACGCCGTCATGCGCATGCAGATGACGTTCGTCCAAAACGTTCCGAACTTGCTCGCCGAGACACCGGACGCCGAGGCGCTTGAGATCGAGGTCTCCCCGCTCGCGAACGAGGCCCGCTTGATTGAAGACATCGTCGCAACCGATCCTTCACTACGGACCCGCGCCGTCTCTGATTTAATCGAGAGCGCCCTCGCCCTCGGCCGGCTCGCGACGTCCGAGTCGACGCTCGAGGCCCGTTACGTCAACAGCACGAGTTTCTATGAAGACACGCATGACGTCCTGCGTTCGCTTCGTTCCTCGTCCGAGACGACGCTCGCCTCGGAAGGGAATCGCTACGGGGCGCTCGCCATCGCCGCGCTCCTGTTGACGATTCTCTTGTCGTTCGGCCTCCTCGCCGCCCTCTGCCTCACCCGGAAAGCGTACGCCCATGACCTCGATCATTTGAAGGCGCGGGCGCGGGCCATCGACCCGAGCACGGAGCCGGTCGAGGCGACGTTCCCGGTGAGCCATGACTTCCGCGGTATCGAGGACGAGCTCCGAGAGATTGCCGTGAGCGTCCATTCGACCGTCCACACGCTCGAGACACAGTCGACGGACTTGTTGCGCTATCACGAGCGCTGGTCGTCGCTCTTCTCCGAGACTGGCCTCGCCATCGCCCTCGTCGATGACGCGTACGATTTCCTCGAGCGAAACGATGTGTTCCGTCAGTTCTTCGGCGACCGCAACTTGTACGAAATCAACCAACTGTTCACCGAGACGGGACGTCGCTTGTTCCGCGAAGCGCTCGACGGTGTGACCGAGCACGGGACGAGCGCCCAGTTCATCCTGCATTTGAAAGGCGAGCACGTCCGCTTCTTGAACATGAAGATTATCCCGCTCAAACGCGGTGAGGCGTTGACGTATTACCTCATCCTTGAAGATGAGACCGAGCGCGTCGAACGGGAGCGGAAAGTCGACCGGCTCGTCCGGTTCGACATGGCGACGAACCTGTATAACGAGTACGGCTTCGTCCAGGCATGGGCGAAACAAGACATCGATGGGGCGTTCGTCGTCATCAAGCTGAACGACTTCCACCATCTCGTCGACTGGTATGACGCGACGTATGCGGACCTGCTCATGACCGAGTTCGCGCGCCACGTCGAGGACCGGCTCGCGAAGTACGCCCAGCACTTGTTCGGGCGCTACCGGGACGACACGCTCATGCTGTATGTCAAGGGCTTCGCCGCGGCAGACGAGCATGAACTGATGGAGCTGTTCCCGACCGAGCTCTTGATCAACGGCAAACGCCAGACCGTCCACGTCCAAATCGGGGCGACGCACACGACGCCGAACTATACGGACTGTCTGTTCGAGGCGACGAAGGCGCTCCAACATGCCAAAGAGACGCGAACCCCGTTCGTCTGGTACGACGCGAGCATCCTCGCCCAACTCCAATGGGCCGCATTGATTGAACAGGCGCTGCCGGATGCGATCTCAAAAGGTCAAATCACCGTCGCCTATCAGCCGCAAGTCGAGCTGAAGACGGGCAAGGTCGTCGGGGCCGAGGCGCTCGCGAGGTGGCATCACCCTGAGATTGGCCACGTCCCACCGAACGAGTTCATCCGTATCGCCGAGCGGTCCGATCAAATCCTCTGGCTGTCGCACTCGATCCTTGATCAGGTTATCGACCAGCTCGTCACGTGGCGACAGACACCGTTCGCCGACATCTCGCTGTCGTACAACTTGTCCGCCCACTCGGTCGACCCGTCAATCGTCGCGAAACTGCGCGACCAAATCGAGGCGTACCCGTGGCTGCCGGACCGATTGAAAATCGAGTTGACCGAGTCGGCCGACATCATGTCGCACACGAGCGAACTCGACCGTCTCGAGGATATCGCCGACCTCGGCTACTGCCTGTCAATCGACGACTTCGGGACGGGATACGCCTCGTTCGAAGCGATTTGGCACTTGCCGATTCAAGAAGTGAAGATCGACAGCATGTACGTCAGCGGCAAGGCGAAAGACAGCACCTCGTTCCTCCGCGCCGTCTCCCGGTTCGCGAGCGAACAGAAGCTCACCTCGCTCGCCGAGGGCATCGAGACCGAAGAAGACTTGAACCGCATCCTCGCCGAAGGCGTCGAGCTCGGACAAGGTTATTACTACGCCCCGGCGCTTAAAGCGGACGCGTTCGAGGCGTGGGTCCATGAAAAAACAGGCCACCGTGAGTGACCTGTCGCTAGACCGGCTGACACATCGTCAGCCGGTCTTTCGTTTGATTCCATTAAGGATTAGCTTCAAAATGATTAAGCCGAAGATGATCGGCAAGACGATCGGGAGCGACCCGCGCGGCAACAGCCCGAAGACGATGAACACCGTCATCCCGACCGTGAAGAATAGTTTGATGCCTCGGTCTGTCGTGAACTTGTCCCAGCGCCAGACGAGCAAGAGCAGCGCGAGCGGCGGGAAGAAGAACGTCAGGAAAAAGAACGGCATGTTGCGCGTGTACCATGGACTCATCGATTCACCACCTCCTCATACAACGCCCTCGTCGCTTGTTCCGTCTCGAGGTTCAAGTAAATCGGTTTGCCGCTCCAATCGATGCGGATGACCGGTCCGACGTCCCGATTGATGAAGAGGAGCACGTCTTCTTTATAGATCGTGCGGAAGTTGCCGGTGAGACGTGATGATGTCGCCGACCCGTTCTGCCGGCGTTCGACACCCGGGAACGACGTCAACGTGACGGCCGTCATGTCGTCATATGGCACGGTCTGTCCGTACGCACCTTCGATGACGAGCGCCGATTCGGTGAGCGTCACCTCGGTTGGTTGCGAGAACCAAAGCATGAGCCCCGGGATGACCGTCAACAACAGCACGCTGACAATCGCGAGCGGGATGAGGCGCTTCTTCCCATCCGGACGGAGCCGGCCCGACTCGTCGAAGATGTTCCCGTCATACTTCTGGGCGCGCCAGAGCGTGACGACGACGAACAACAACAGCGCGATGAAGAGCGGTTCGAGCGGGATGTTCAATCGGAACGCTTCGATAGCGGCGATGAGAAGAAAGATGACCCCGATCCCGTACGCCATGATCCCGATGAGTCTTGCGACCGACTTGATGTCGACGCGATCTTTACGCTCCTGTTCCATCGTGTTATAGCCCGAAATAAGGGAATGCCAGCCGAGTCGATGGACGGCGAAGCCGAGGAAAAACATGAGCAGTGCCGCGAGTACTAAAATCCACATAAATGAGACCCCCTGTCTCCTCTATTCTACGTGAAAACGGCTGTTACGTTCCAACAATCGTCAGATGCACGCGAAACAGCGGTTCTCCCGTATACTGGTGGTAGAAACACAGAAGGAGGAATTCGATGTATCGCACGAAACAAGATTTCATCACGGATTGGACGAAATCATCGGCCGGCACGCTCGACGTGCTCCGCACTGTCACCGACGAGACGATCACGCAATCGATCGTCCCGGGGCACAACTCGCTCGGTTGGATCGGGTGGCACGTGACGACGGCACTCGGCTACTTCACGAACTTGCTCGGCTTCCGGTTGTCGGCACTGAAGTCGTTGACCCAACCGACCACGGCGGGTGTGATCGCCGCTCAGTACGAAGGCTATGCAAACGAAATCGCCGAGGCGGCCGAATCGTTCACCGAATCATATCTTCTCGAAGAAGTGAACGTGCACGGCACGATGACCCCGCGCGGCGCCGTCCTCCGGATGATGCTCGACCATCAGACGCATCACCGCGGCCAGATGACGGTGCTGCTCCGGCAAGCCGGCCTCACTGTCCCCGGTGTCATGGGGCCGACGAAAGAACAGATGAACGCGTGACGACCCGCCCCCGGCGGGTCGTTGTCGTTTCACGAAAACAGGCTCGCCTTTTCCATCACGTTGTCGTTTTCCGTTCCCTCGAATCAGGAAAAGAAAGGAAGCGTTATGTGATTCGAAAGGAGGTCCGATATGCGCCGCTCCCCGTTCGCCGATGTCCCGTTCCGCACCGTCCTCACTGTCTTGTTCGCCCTCTCGTTCGTCGCCGTCGTGTTGCTCACGTTTTGGAGCGGCTATTATTGGAAAGAAAAAGCCGAGACGTCGCGCCAAGCCATCACGAACATGACGTACGCGAAAGACGTGTCCGGCGTCGAGAGCCATTTGATCCTTTATTATGTCGCCCGGCAGTATGAGATCGAACGTGCCGAGACGTTCACACTCGTCTCAGACCAATATCGGGATCAGGCGCTCGCCTTTAACCGCTCGCTCATCAACGACGTCCACGTCGGCCTCTCCGATCGGGAACGTGACGCCGTGCTCGCCTTCTCCGACAATATCGAGGCGGCGACGACGAGCATCGACACGGATTGGTTCCGGCTCGTGCCGTTCGATTTATTGAAGTCGCTCGACCGCCGTTGGATCTATGACGGGCTGCGCCAGACGAATCAAGACAGCTCGCTCTACGAGGCGACCGACGCCTTGCTCCGGCTCCAGATGGCGTACACGCGAAACATCGACCGCGTCTTCGTCGCCGACCCGGACAAAGACCAACTCGCGGAGTTCGAAGCGTCACTCCTCCCGGAACAAGCCTTGTTGCAAAATCTCGTGCTCGATCGCCCGATTTTGTCAGACACGGTCGACGATCGCATCAATCAGGCGTTCACCGCACTCGACCAACTGTCGAACCCCGACGTCCCGTACGAGGCGCGCTACGTGAGCGCCATCGCCTTCTACGACCAGACCCAGCGTATGCTCGACGCCATCAGCGACAAGGCACTCGCGGCGCTCGAGACGGAACGACGTCAAGAACAGTCATTTTATGTGTTCACCTTGATTTTTGGCATGTTGACGCTCGCCTTGCTGTCGTACGGGTTCGTCCGCTATTATTACCGCTATCGGTTCGACTTGGTCCATCTGCAGGAACGCGCCCTCGCCATCGACCCGATGCTTGAACCCCCGGCCAACTCGTTCCCGGACCGGCACGATTTCGCACCGGTCGAACAGGAGTTGAAACGAATCGCTCGCGACATGTCGCTCACCGTCCGCCATCTCGAAGCGAAATCGTTCGAGCTCGCCGAAGTGCATGAGCGTTGGGCGTCCCTGTTCACGGAGACCGGGCTCGCCATCGCCTGGATTGACGACAAGTTCGAGATTATCGAACGCAACGACGTGTTCGAACGACTGCTCGGCAATCGGAACTTGTACGAGTTCACTCAGCTACTGACAGCGACCGGGCGCAAAATCTGGGAGGACGGCCTCGCCCACGTCAAACGGGAACAACGGCCGAGCGAGTTCATCCTCTTCTTTGAAGAGACGCCGCGGCGCTACATGAGCGTCAAGCTATTGCCGCTCGAGGTCGGCAATCACCGGCATTACTACATCATCTTAGAGGATGTGACCGAACGAATCGTCCGCGAGCAAGAAGTCGACCGGCTCGTCCGTTACGATGACGCGACCGGCCTGTTGAACGCGTACGGATTCGCTCAGACGTATCGAAAACGAGGGCTCACGGCGACGAACGGCGTGTTCCTCGTCTTCAAAGTGAACGACTATCAACACTTGTCCGACTGGTACGGAACGGCTTACGCGGAAGCGGCGCTCAAACGGCTCGTCTCCCGGCTCGAGGCCCGTCTGAAGAAATATGCGACGAGCCTGCTCGGACGTTACCGTGACAACACCCTCCTCCTCTACATTCAAGACTTGGACGCCGAAGACAAGGACGAGGTCGAGGACTTGTTCCCCCGTGACTGGGATGAGCGGACGCGACGCCAAGCGCTCGACAGCCAATGCGGGATGACGGTCGTCCGGATGCAGTCGTATGACGAGGCGTTGAAACAAGCGATGAACGCGCTGCAACTCGCCATCGAGCAACGGACCCGCTTCGTCTGGTACGACGCGGACGTGCTCCGGCAAGTCGAGCGGCTCGCCTTGATTGAGCGGACTCTGCCTGACGCCATAAAGAAACGCGCGATTCACGTCGCCTACCATCCGCAAATCGAGTTGAAGACGGGCGCCATCGTCGGGGCAGAGGCACTCGCCCGCTGGGACAGCGACACGCACGGGAAAATCAGTCCCGACGAGTTCATCCGCATGGCCGAGAAGTCGGATCAGATTTTATGGCTGTCGCTCAGCGTGTTGGAACAAGTGATTGAACAGTTGCTCCGTTGGCATGACACGTCGCTGTCGGCGCTCACCGTCTCCTACAACTTGTCCCCCCGTTGTCTCGACGCAGCGATCGTCGACTTGTTGACGGAGACGGCCGAGACGCATCCGTGGATCACCGACCGGCTCGTCATCGAGTTGACCGAGTCGAGCGACTTGTTGACGTACCCGACCGATTTGAGCCAGCTCGAGACGATTGCCCGAAACGGCTATCGCCTCTCCATCGACGACTTCGGGACCGGCTACGCGTCGTTCGAGGCGATTTGGCATCTTCCGATTCATGAAGTGAAAATCGACCGTATGTACGTCAGCGGCAAGGCGAAAGACTCGTTGTCGTTCCTGCGCGCCGTCGCCCGCTTCACACGGGAACAACGGCTCGTCCTCGTCGCCGAGGGAATCGAGACGAAACTTGAGTTGAAGCGGATGATTGAGGAAGGGGTCGAGATTGGGCAAGGGTATTACTTCACCGAACCGCTCGACGCCATGACGTTCACGGCGTGGGCAGAAGCACGCATACAAAAAGACGAGACCAG
>NZ_JNAA01000099.1:0-13259 GCF_000696055.1 Exiguobacterium sp. AB2 | reverse complement strand
CCTTTTCGCGGACGGACCGGGACCGCCGGTCCGGTCCCGGTCCTTTTATTTTCATTTCATATAGCCGCGCTGCTTCATGCTGACAAAGGATTCGTCCGCACCAAGGATAAGGTGGTCGAGCACCGGGATGCCGATGAGCTCTCCCGCCTCATGCAGGCGTTCGGAGACGAGGATATCCTCTCGGCTCGGGGACGGGTCCCCGCTCGGATGCTGGTGACAGACGATGAGGCACGAGGCGTTGTTCAGGATGGCGCATTTGAACACCTCCCGTGGGTGGACGACACTCGAATTGACGCTCCCTACATGCGCGCGGTGGACACCGATGACACGGTTCTTCGTGTTGAGCATGATGACGAGGAACACCTCGCGGTCGTCGTCCCCGATGAATGAAGCTCCGATTTTTCTTGCGTTGGCCGGTGACTGGATGACGGCATGCTCGAGTGCGACCATTTCCTCCCGAACCTCCTGTTTGATACGGATGACCTCGATGATGGCGGATAGTTTCATAACAGTTTGTCCCCTTTCGGATAAGCTGACCTCAGAACGAACACCGTTGTGCGTCCTGTTGACGGGAACGAAGCGAGCGTCGGGAGACGGTGCAGGGGCGACCGCAGGGAGAGCCTCAAAAAAATGCGCAGAGCGCACGGAGGGAAAGGCTTCCGCAGCCGACGAGCGAAAAGCCTTGCTTTGAGCCAAAAGCGAAGGAAGACGGGCCGGAGGGCGCGTCATTTTTTTGACGTCCCTTGCACCGGCGACCAGCGAGCTAGAGTACGGAAACAGGACGCACGGATCACCAATTACGAAAAAGGCTGTTCAAACGTAGTAAATCGGGTATAAAATAAGAACAAATGTTCGTTTTGTTGAGAGGAGTGATTGTGATGACGATGTATCGCGACCGGGGCGAGCTGAAATGGATTCCGTTTCTCATGCCCGAGCACAGAGCCTTGCTGACGAAGTATTACAAGGAGATTCAAAAGATTGAGATGCCAGATGTCGATGAACAGGTCCTGTCGGTCTATGAGAACGTGCTGAATGATGCAATCTTCAGTGGGGATCTGGTGGAGGTGAGATATGTGGAGTTGCGGCAGATGAAACGGTTCAGGGGTTTTGTGCACCGGACGAACTACATGGAGCGGACCGTCGAACTGGCCAATCAGCTGGACGGTATCATCCATGTAAGGTTCGAGGCAATCATTCACGTGGAACAATCGATGGACTGATGTCCCGACGTTTGAACGAATTAGATGTTATTAAGATTTAATTTGTAAAAGTGAAATAACGAGAATAAGACTACAATAAGAGAGCAGAGAACTTAACAGCTGCAACTCTAATGCTGCAATTAATCAAGCATACTTCATTGCGAAAGCAAAGAATCGACAAATCATGTGTATTATTGCTTAACGAATTGTGAATAAAGGGGGAATTTTTTTGAGACGAACATGGAGGATTGACTTTGACTTGGTGGGACCAATATCAATTGCAACAAATCGTTTAATGAGACAACCGAAAGGATTTTCAAATCAACAATTTTACAGTGATGTATCCATCACTTCCGCTTCATACGGGTTAAAGGTTACAGTCACAGCTTTTGCGGATAATATGCAGGATGCCGAAATAGCGGCCCACGTATATTTAGGGAGGATGCGGGACGTACTTACGTCACTCATAGATTTACCCATTCAGATTGAAACGCATGAAACTGCACTTTCAGTCAAAACACGGTTTTCCAGCAGAATTTTGTTAGATAAATCAGATTTTGAACTCGCATTCAAAAAAGCACGTTTTTATGAAAAACATCATCCGAAGCTTTTACAAGCGATGGGGTGGTATTCCAAAGCTAAATTATCCACTAATGCTTACGATCAGTTCTTTGCATACTGGAATGCAATTGAGATTCTAGGTACGGCCTATCATACCGAAACCGCTAAAACCAAATCCGGGACAATAAATAAAATTTACCAGAGTTTCTTGGATCATTTTGGTCCCGAATCCGAATGGCCTGTTCAAAATGACTGGATAAATACTTACCATGGTCTTCGAAGCAGACTGTATCACGGCGGAACGGGTACTACTTTGAAGGAAATTCTGAATATATCATCAAAAATCCCTTCATTGTCCGACACCGCAATTAAATTCATACATGAAATAGTCAATCAAATAGAAGTGAAATAAAAGGAGGAAACCATATGTTCCCTCCTTTTAAAATTTATTAAATTAATTTATTTTAAATATTTAGTATACATTTCAATAATGTATGGTTTATTATGAAGTATATAAAAATGGAGGTGCTTATGATGAGTGAAAAACAAGATAAATTCGAGAAGCTTGCTGAAAAAAGAGTGACTGAAGCAATTAAAAAACTACGACTTATAGGAAATTTAAGCAATAAAAATAATTATGATTACACGGAAGAACATGCAAAACAGATAATTGACACACTGGAAAATGAAATGAAGATTTTGAAATCGAAATTCAAGGATGAGTCAGGTCCTTCTGATACTACATTCTCATTTAAAAAATAATTTTACAAAGGAGTTGTATTAATATGAGTAATGAAATAGGATGGTCATTTCCTGCTACAAACTGGGGAACCGAGAACGGGAAGAACGATCCGGGACTCGAAACATTCAGAGGTAATCCTTATCCTGCATTGGCCCGTGAACCGATTCAAAATTCATTGGATGCGCGTTATGATTCAACAAAACCTGTATCTGTCGAGTTTTCTTCGTTCACTATTCGGAGCAGTGATTTCCCAGGGAGAACTGGCTATATAAGCGTACTGGAACAATGTGCAGCATCTTCAAGAAAAGGGTCGGATACCGAAAAAGACATCTCTCTTTCTTTGGAGACCATCAAAGAACCTGAAGTCCGGTTTATTAAGATCAGTGACTATAACACCACAGGTCTTGCCGGATCTGACGAACTTCGCGACAGCGACTGGCACCGCCTGATCAAGGTCGTTGGCGATTCCAACAAGTCAGAGACATCAGGAGGTGCATTCGGAATCGGAAAACACGCACCTTTCGTCTGTTCTAAACTAAAGGCTGTCTTTTACAGCACCAAGGATTTGGATGGGAAATCAGCTTTTCAGGGTGTTGCCAAGTTGGTCACATTTTTGGACGAGGATGGGGAGCCGAGGCAGGCTACAGGATTTTACGGTGAAAATCATAAAATCCAACCTGTAAAAGATATCGCTTTGATTCCCGAGATTTTCCGACGCAACGATGTAGGGACTGATGTTTTTGTAGCCGGTTTCGACTACAGGGATACATGGCAGGAGGAAATCACTGAAGCTGTGATTTCAAGTTTCTTTGTGGCCATATATGAAGGACAGCTTGAAGTAAAAGTCGGAACAAACCTTATTACAAGAGCGAGTCTAGGTGATTTTATCGAAGAGATGCGCAGTAAAGGGTCCAAAAACAAAGTCATTCATTACTTCGATGTGATGGTCAACGCCAAACCTTTCATCATAGAAGACTTTGAAGGCCTCGGACGGATCGAGCTTTACATTCAAAATGACCGGCTCTTCCATAAAAAAATTGCAATGGTCAGAAAAACAGGAATGTTGATTAAGGAGCGTCAAAACTTCAATCCTCCCGAAAAGTATGCCGGTGTACTTTTAATCAAGGGTGATGCCTTTAACCGTGAGCTGAAACGGGTTGAAAACCCAACTCACACTGATTGGGAATTTAAAAGAAAAGAAAATACGACTAAAATCCGGCAGGCTCTTGAGAAACTGTATAAATGGATGAACGAAAAAATCAAAGAAATTTCACCGCTTTCAGAGTTAAAAACCATTGATGTCGATGAGTTGGCGCAATTTCTTCCCGACGTCCATGATGAGACCTCGTTCGGGGACGACCGGGAAACCGAAGAGAGACAGGAAAGACCGATAACCGTCAAAAAGAGAGAGCTGTTGAAGCAAAACGAACCTGAAACGGTTAAAAGACCTGGGGGGACAAATAATCCTGTATTTGGAGAAGAAAAGCCTAAGCGGGAATTCCCTGCTATTAAACCATCAGACGATGAAGATCGGCCTGTCAAATTAAAGGAAAAAGTCGCACGCATCGCACCAAACCCTAAACTTTTCTGTACAAACCCTGATGAAGGTATTTATAAATTGAACCTCAACGCTACTCGTGCCGGAAGCCTGATTATGGATTTCACTATTATCGGTGAAGACTCAAATACTCCGGCAATCATTTCGTCTGCTGCTATGAATGGTATTCCGGTTGATTTTTCAAAAAATCGTGTGGGTCCCATCCATACTGAAGAAGGAAAGAATTCATTTTCAATTAAATTGGAAGAGAAAATCAGAGTGAAAATGGGAGTTGACTTCAATGCAAAATAGAAACTATCCACACCCTGTACTAAGTGCGGATTCATCTGACTTTAAAGAAGGTATTACCTTTGACTTGGATATATCCGTGGAGTCCAACGGTGTCGAATATAAATTTAATTACGTATTTACTCTAAACGCGGATAACATGCTACAGATGATTTCCGAAAGTAAGAGCATCTTTATCATCAAAGTCGAGTGTCCGCTTACGAGATTCCGGAAAACAGTACGCCTCAGTACAGCTGAAGGGAGCTTCACCCTTCCTGATGGCGTTCTAAAAAATAAAGTCGTGCTGTCCTCTTATGTCGCGTCTGCATCAAAAGAGGATATGTATTTCAGTAACGATTTTCATGATGATTATGACGATGCTGTTTTCTCTGTTTATCCCGGTGATATTTTGGCTGAAGGTCCCCAGTTCAATTTAACGCTGACAGAGAATAATGATGCACTGAAAAAAACATCATCCATTTTCAGAATGTCATTGATGAACGATGGTGGTAAACCCGACGTTATTTTTGACGAGAAAAAAATCATCATTAAGCTGAACAAAGAAGACTTTGAGACTTACAAATCGTTAAAGATATATCAAAGACAGTATCCTCATTTACCCGCATTGAGTTCTGCACTTTTCATTCTTCCTGCTATGACAATGCTGATTGAAGGATTAAAAGGGGAATTGGCACCCAAGACGCTTGACCAGGACACTTATGAATCGTTCATGGACGACAAAGAATCAGAATTTCACTGGTTTAAAGTTCTAAGGGCCAATTTGAACAAACATAACATCAATTTGAGTGATTCAACGGAAACCTCGTTGGTAATTGCTCAAACGCTTCTTGGAAATCCTTTAACGGTGGGACTTAAATCGTTTGATGACATCTTTAAGACTGACGAAAGCGGGGAGGAAATCTCATGAACCTCAAATATATGACAGAAGAGGCTGTAACGAATCTATCCTTGAATATGATGACTAATTACGGTTTGTACCACTCCTCTGAAGAATGGCTGGACGGTTATCTGCAATCGGTCCTTGAAGATAAAACATGGTGTATGGAATCTTCGATTCCGTATGTACCCGTCAAACTCGTTACAGGAGACGGATCTAGGTTCGAAAGTAAATTCGATGCTGCAAATGCAAAAAAAATCTATGAGTCTTTAAAGCATCTGACTCCAGTCCAAGCGACCGACCCGCGTATATGGACGTATCTTACTCATACAGTCTATTTTGATTACATGAAAGTAAGGTGGATGAAGGAGGAAGGAACAGCCGAGGGGACCATGAAGCGATTTTTCGTAAATAACAATCAGGGAGTAATCCGAAACGGAATTTCGAGGCTATGGTGGTACGGCTATCTCACTTACGATCCAAGCAGGGGAAATCCGTATGAGCTCACAGATCTGCTGCTTCTTAATCAGGACATGGCTCAAGGACTGCTTGAACGGAAACTCGGTAATAACAGGGAATGGCTGATTATGATTTTAGGCTGCATTCAAAAATACCGAAACGATTATCCCGACATTATTAAGAGTGAAGTGATTCAAAAAATCATGAAACAAATCAACTATGAAGGAGGCGTAACCCTTCTTGATGTTCTCAGTTCACAAGAGCTTGAAGCACTATTCTTAAAAATCATCGAAAGACTCAACCTTGAAAAATCAGAAAGTCAGATCTTTAATACGTAGGAGAGGGTCTAAATCGTTTTTTAAGACCTGTATATAAAACGACCGTTTTTCATACAAAAACGAGATTTTTTTCACAAAATAAAAAAGGGCTGTTCATCCCTTTTTTATTTTCTCTTCATTGTATATAAACCCGTCTTTAAATCTATGTTTATTTTCAACCTCCTTATATGAGAAAATAAACAAAAGGAGATGATAAATTTGACTAAAATCGGTTATGCACGGGTTTCAACGAACGAACAGAACCTCGACCTTCAAATTGACAGCCTGACAAAGGAAGGCTGTAGTAAGATTTTCCGTGAAAAGATATCAAGTACCAAAAAAAGAATCGAATTTGAACGGTGTCTCGAATATCTTCGACCCGGCGACACACTGGTGGTGTGGAAACTTGACCGTCTGGGTCGAACTACTAAAAAATTGTTGGACCTGGTGGACGAGCTACAGGTCAGAAATGTTCATCTGCAGATTATCACCCTCGGTGTAGATACATCAACGCCGGCCGGACGTTTGTTTTTTACAGTCATGGCCGGACTTGCGGAAATGGAGCGCGAACTGATCAGGGAGCGGACTCAGGCAGGACTTCAGGCAGCAAGAGCCAGGGGCAGGAAAGGCGGTAGAAAACCTGTCGATCAGGATACCATGAACCGCGCTTTCATGATGTATGAGGCAAAGATGACTGTGGAGGATATTATCCGGACTCTAAACATCTCGCGGGCAACTTTCTATAAGTATTTAAATTTGCGTAACCAGGAAGGCTAAAGCAATTTCATTCTCGTCTACTACAGTTTATAAGTTTTCGTTTCCGGAAAAAGTCTCGAAAAGGAGTGACTTTTTATGGCTGATGTGGTGACACGGGAACAACGGACTAAAAATATGAAAGCAATCAGATCGATTTCCAAGCTCGAGACAATCGTTGCAAAAGAACTCTGGAAAAATGGGATACGATACCGCAGGAATAGCAAGACGCTATTTGGAAAACCCGATATATCAATTCAGAAATATAAGATTGTGATTTTTATTGACTCCTGCTTCTGGCACCAGTGCCCGCTTCATGCCACGATGCCAAAAAGTAATACAGAGTTCTGGCGAAAGAAACTTGAACGGAATGTCGAGAGGGATAAAGAAGTGGATGAGTATTATTTAAAAAAGGGGTGGCATATTAAACGTGTCTGGGAACATGAAATAAAAAACGACCTTGATAAGGTCGTTAGAGAATTAACTGTATTTATTAGAAATAAAAACTATGAACTATTTATTTTAAAGGTGAAAAATAATAAATATCCTCATTCAACAGTTTCATCAGATGATCATAATCTTTTGTTGAAAGCGTATTATTCAAGTGCATGTCACTAAGCATATCAAAAATAATATTCAAATCGGATATTTTCAATTTTTCAGAAACCATAGAGGTGCTGATCCCATTAAACTGATACTTTAAAATTTCTTTTGTTTTATGCGGCGAATTTTTGCTTTTCCTTACTATATCTATTATCAAACCTTACTTTTCTAGTTTAAATTTCTCTACTCTGAAGAAGTTTCTTGAGAAGCTCTGCTCGACTATTTGAAAATCTATTTGTCGTGTACAAACTCATAAGCGTGAAACAATCTATCGTGAATCCATAAATTTTACTTTCTGAAAATACTTTGACCATAGGAACTATAGAAAATCCAATATAATCGAACATTTCTTTATGAGCTCCTGGGAGCAGAAAGATGTTATGAATGCTTTTATATTGCCCTTCAAATGCGAACCCATAAAAATGCTGTTTTACGAGATCGCCCCAACCTGGCAAAGTATAACGATAATCGTAATACTTTGCATCAAGTATATATAGTTCTTCATCTTCAACAAAAAGTACATCTGGAATCTGTGATGTTGTTTTAATACTTCCGTCTGCCATATGCCATGACGGCTTTGGAATATCAAATTCCGCAGCATTCATTCCATTGAACACACTCATACACATCGTTTCAAAAACAGTATGGAAATGGAGCGAATACATAAAAACAGAGTCCGGATTTTCAGATTTTGCAGTAGGAATCTCTTCAAAATAACGAATCATCAGTTTGATAACATGAATATCCCTGTCGAAAAATGTCATACGTAATTCCGCATGAAGAAGACGGAGTATCTCTCTCTGCCCCATATCCAGATCAGGCACATCAAAAAACTCTTCCGGAGCACCGAGACCGTATATCCACCCGAATTTGCGGAAAGAATCCGCTACACATCTCAGGTGAATTTTCTGAATCATACTTTCCCTTTCATAGACTTTCCGCTTTATCACGGGAGGAAGATAATGAACGGTATCCTTGGAAATCAAGGGTGTTATTTTGTTGATTGTCTGTCTCCAGTCAATACGGCCGTTATAACCCGATTCCCTGATCACTGTTTCCCGGACGAGAGGTCCATGTGAAAGATAATCCTCAAGAAGATCAAGAAGACTGAAAACAGCACTTGAATCCTCAATCTGTTTCGAGGTCACAGCTTCCGATTGAATACTGACATTTTGTTTCAGGTTGTACTTTCTGAAAACTTGAACCAGAAGACCGGCATGATCAATCAGGGAGGCTTCATCCATTTCATCTGTAATGAGACCCTTAGGGAAAATCACATATGTGCTCGAGGCTTCAATAAAGATTCCGCAGGCATTGAAATACATTAAACCGGAAGGAGTCGCAGTTAATATATTTTTTGTGAAAAAGGAGGAAGGGAAGACTGTGCCGTCCCCTTCGAACCTCTCGCTTTCAGTAAAAAAGAATATACTCAAATCCTCGTGTACAATTTGTTTCGTCACGGAGCTTCCTCTCCATCCGTTTCTTCTTCCAAATCTGTAACGCTGTACTCGATCGGGAAATCAAAAGTGAATATCTGTTCTCCCGCTTTATACTGATGAATGACATCACCGAATGTTACTGTTTGTCTGAAAATACTTGCACGCTGATAACGTGCAACATCGTCCCACAGGTACATCAATATCTTGTTGGAAACCAGTTCTTTCAAACGGTCAACATGGTCTGAGTCTGCCTCGTCACTTTCTGAACCCAACTCCTCCGGGGATACAAAATATGATCCGAGAAGCTTGTCTTCATGCACTTGGAGTCTTGCCGACAGATTTTCGTTGATTGTTTCCATGAAGTTTTTAAACAATACTGTCCCCCCACCGTAAGGGATTTTCGTTCCACCATGCTCGATGGCAGAATAATTGATTCTGAGATATTCATAATTCCAGCGTCTCTTAAATGCGGTGTCCAGCGGGAAAACACCTTGATCGGCACTGTTCATTGTCGCGTATATACTGAGGTTCCCCGGTATATATACTTCATCCCCCGAAAAGGCTTCCCCGAGAGTTTCTTTTAAATAATTGACTACATCACCGTTCATGATTGAATATTTACTTCTTCCTGTTGCATCACGGTCCAGGAGTTGAAAGAAGTCTCCAAATATCGCCGCAGCATTCCCTCGGTTCAATTCTTCTATGACAAGAACATAATGCCTCCGAGATCCCGTGTGCTCTGCTTGAATCGCTTCTTTTAAGACTTTCAAAAGGTCACCCGGAACAAACCTGTAATCGATGAAAGGACGTCCTCTGGTGAACTCATTTCCGGCCGCATCATAGTAGCTTCCTTCTTGGACCGCAACAGAGACACCTTCGGTTTGTGTTTGTCTGTGATAAAGAGGGACAGGTCGGAAGGTTCCGATGAAATCAGAATAGCTGTACTCCGAGTGGAACGTAGTCGTCATAACTGTATGACCGCTTGAAAGTTGTCCCAGTTTATAACTTTTACCTGTACCGGGTGCACCGTACACGATAAGATTTTTTCCTACCACCCTTGGGGTCTCCTCATTAGCTTCATGACGGTTTACATCATCAACTTGAGGTTCTGACTCAAGTACTTGAACGTCTAAAAAGTCGGTGAGCTCCTGTCGGGTAAGCTCCAAGTCGAATATAGGAATCAATTTCATATAGAAACCGTTATCCGTATGAACAACATTAAGCAGGCTCAACAAAGGAGAATTATGAAAATCAGTCCTGCTTATATCCTTACTTCCATGCCACCATGCATAATCACAGATAAATCTTTTGAAATAGGAGATCTCCTGATCTGTACGGCCTTCTTCGGATAAAATCTGATCGATAACAGTGGAAACAGATTCCGGAAGACGATCAACGGACGTATTCTTATACTCTTTCAAAACAGAATTACCGTTGGTCACACCACGTCTAACCTTAAGCTCATTATCAATCAGAATAAAATCCCTCTTATAGACTTTAAGCGCTTTGAAATATTCAAATCCCAAAGGTACAAGTCTGAAATACTGATTGGGACAATATTGAACACGGCCTTCCTCATCAACAAATACAGTCGTACTACGTTCAAAATCCACTCGGCTGTAGCCGTTACTCGTGAATGTACGAAGGATAAAATTCTGACCCGAAGATGAAAGTACACATTCCGAACTGTCAACCCCGCGAACAAGAGAGGATAATGTTCGATATAACTCATTTAAATTAACCAATGCCATAAATTAGACGCCTCCAGGACAATAAATAAGATGCAGGGACGGGCAGGGATATTTCAGATACCACACCAGAAGACCCACCCACCACCGTATCTATAAATGTATACGAGTTGGGCCCATTATTCACGTCTGTTTTTCTAACAAATGGAAAAACCTTCGCTTGTTGTACGATTTCGATTGTGGTGCGTGCACCACGCCCCCGTCCGTCGACTCTTTTTCGTATGACACCTTCTTCAACCAACATTTCGATAAGACGTTTGAATGTTGTGTAAGAAATATGCCGGCTTCCTTTCGATACTGCATGTACCAGTTTGATCAATTCTCTTTGAGGGCCGCATATTGAACCCCCGTTTTCTCTCAGAGCGCTCAAAAGGTCGTCTCTCCACTCGTTAAGATGGCTGTTTTTGCGTTCCTCACGGGGCTTTGCTCCTTCAAATAACTGATACTTGAAATCAACACCTGAAAGTATGGCTATCCAGTAAGACGAAGGACCTGCAGGTGCCCCCTGTTTGAAAGCGCTTTTGACTTTTCGCTTAATATCGATTTGACGCAATGAAGGACTGTTTTTTTCATTCCAGCTGTACAACAGGGATAGTGTTTTATCTTCATCATATCCGGAAGCTTTGCATGCAAGGGCAAGTGTGTAACATGTATTATCGCGTTGGCCCTTTTCGACACCCTCCAACAGCTTAATAATCGCCGGATGGGACAACAGTTCAGTCGATCCCAGCGTCACATTCACTTTCCCGGATTGATTCTCTTGCTGCTCGCTCAACCAGTCGCAAAAGTCGTCGAATGAGACGCGTTCTTCCGAGCGGAAGACGGTGTTCTCTTCTGTCGGCAGTCGGAACCAGCGTTCAGCGCCTACCGCTTGAACATCAGCATTCATTTCTTCAGCAATCATTCGTTGGACACGCTTATAATGGTCCACCACCTTAGGGAACGCACGTCTAGGTTCTTTCAGGTACCAGTACACGTGAAAACCGCCTGACGGTGTCTTGACGACGAGTGACGGTGTCGGCAGACCTGCACTCGTTACACGGTCCATAACGTCCGGGAAAATCATACCTGCATTCTGCATCGTCTTAACATCGATATCAATCACCATAGCATTCAGCCAACGCAAAGAGCCCGCATGACGTTGGTCGTTGCGGTAAAAAGTGTTCGGTGTGAAATATGTATACTTTTCTTTTGCCCCAAAGAGTGAGCGGTATGTACGGATGGCACGTGGTTGTGTGAACTCTTGGCAGACAAAGATCCATCCTAGCTCTTTGCTGTATCCGGTTCTCTCAATCCGAGGGGCCCGTTTCGGGGCTTCAGTCAATTGGTCTCGATAAAGATTTCTCAATACTTCCATGCTACATCCTCCTCTCTTCTGTTCTATAGGCTCATCGTAAATTATTGAGTATTCATTTCTCTGAAATACGATGAACATTGTCGAGAAGAAAGAACAATGCTAAAATGATTGCATAAGAAAGACGCCTTTGTTCGTCACGTTTTTCTTTTGAGCAACGCATGAAAAAGGATCAGTTCATCGTATTGTTTTTTAGAGATCTCGGTTTCTACAAAACTGTTTATGATGGCTGGTTTAGGGTGAAGCGTTGTTAAATACACAGTCTGACTACTTAGTCAGACGATTTGGATCTGATAACGGCCAGGTTATCAGATTTTTTTATGCAGTTTTCCTACTGAAAGAACTTCATAATCCTATGTTTTCATAAAAGAAACCGCTTAACAACAGCTTTTTTTCGAGTTCATGCTCATAAAAAGAAATGTATACATGTAGATTTGTATGCATGTATACATGTAGATTTGTATACATGCATACGTGTATACGTGTAGATTTGTATATATGTATACACGTATATTTGTATACAAAAAGCAACTTGATGGCTCGATGAAAACGTTGACTTAAAGCCAAAATTTAGCTGATTTCATTTTTATGTATACATGTAGATTTGTATACATGTAGATTTGCATACATGTAGATTTGTATACATGTAGATTTGCATACATGTAGATTTGCATACATGTAGATTTGTATACATGTATACTGGTTTTGGGTTTTACACTTCTCTTTCATTAAAACTCGGAAATTTCATTAAAACTCGGAAATACCACTTCTTTCTCACAAGATATATCAAATTACATACAAAAAAAGAATCAACCTCTCCTGTATCAACAGAGTAGATTGGTTCTTTTTTTAATGCGATGAATTAAGGTGCAGCTTGATATGCGCGTTGCATGAAATTAATGGCCATGCCCCATTGCAGGAGCCCCTCATCGATGACAGCTTGATCCCAGAGTGTAACCCCTTGGTTAATTGTCGAAGCTCCTTCTGAAAGCATACGTACAGAATCAGCGTACATCATATGGAAGTCAGCATACTCGCTTGGTGGTGTGATGTTATAGAGACCAACGTAAATATCAAAGATACGTGCTTGACCTTCATCAAATGAAACGGCAAAGTCCATAGTTTCAAGATAGGAAGGATCAGCAGCAACGGTATCAACCTGCATTTGAAGAAAATTTATCTCTTCACTTAAATCTTGAATATAGAAATAAAGGGCGGTCTCATAATCTGCTAATTCTTTATCGAATTCATCATTTGGTACACTCTCTTGTTCAGCTGCATCAAGTGCCTCACTCTCTGCTTCTGCAGCAACGGATTCAGCATTTTTTTGTTCTTGTGCGGCTTTCTCTCTTTCGTCTTTT
>NZ_JNAA01000098.1:0-8855 GCF_000696055.1 Exiguobacterium sp. AB2 | reverse complement strand
ATCTGTCTACCTATTGGGGAGCATATCAATGCGGGCTCGCCTTTTTGCTTGCGCTACATTTGGGTATGATAGAACGGAAAGGGGAGGACACCTATGGGAGAACAATTATCAGACCGCCTGCTCGGGGACTGGTCACATTTGATTGAATCCGAGATGGAGGAGACATATTTTCAAGGGTTGAAGACGTTCGTCGACGAGGCGTACAACACGACGACGGTCTATCCGGCGCGCCAAGACATTTGGAACGCGTTCGTCTACACGAAGTTCAAGGACGTCAAGTGCGTCATTCTCGGACAAGATCCGTATCATGGCCCGAATCAGGCGCACGGCCTCAGCTTTTCGGTACAGGACGGCGTTCGTTTCCCACCATCGCTTCGAAACATCTTCCAAGAGCTGGCCGATGACATCGGTTGTACACCACCGAAGAGTGGGAACCTTGAGAAGTGGGCGCGCCAGGGCGTATTGCTCCTCAATACGGCGCTCACAGTCGAGGCGGGCAAAGCCGGTTCACACCGGGGTCAAGGATGGGAAACGTTCACCGACATGATCATCCGAGAGCTTGGCAATCGAGAGCAACCAATCGTTTTTATTCTTTGGGGTAACGATGCCAAGAAAAAACAGACGCTCATCGGTGAGCAGCACTTAATTTTGACATCGGTCCATCCGAGCCCGCTCTCGGCCCACCGCGGCTTCTTTGGTTCAAAGCCATTCTCGCAAGTGAATGAGAAGCTCAGTGAATGGGGCGTCGAAGAAATCGATTGGTGTTTATGACAGTTCGCGCATGCGGACTGTTTTTTTGGTTGACGTCAGAAAAAAGGTCTGGTATCGTTACTACCAACAAGATGCTTTAGTGCTTAAAAGCAAATGTGCATAAAAGCATAACTGTATAACAGTAAAAGTGATGACCAAACCGAAGTAGAGACATCTTCCCTGGCTCAGAGAGCGTGTGGTGCTGCGAACACGCCCAAAAGATGAATCGAATTACAGTTTGCGAGCTCTCAACGATTGAGCGGTCCCCCGTTACCGGAATGAAGTGACTAGACGTCTGTCTAGTAATCAGGGTGGTACCGCGGCAACCGTCGTCCCTATCGAGTGATTCGATAGGGACTTTTTGACGTTTCATACACAAAAGGAGGAACCAACATGTTGACACAACTGATCCCACGCCACTTGGCGCCACATATCTCTCCACAATTCTACGATGAGTACACGCCGACCGATCACGCTGTTTGGCGGTTCGTCTTACGGCTCAACTTGCATACGCTCGAAGGGAAAGCCCACCCGTTTTACATCGAGGGATTGAAGAAGACCGGGATGGGGCCGGAACGGTTGCCAAACGTCGAGGCGATGACCGAAGAGATGCGTTCGGCCGGATGGTCGACGGTCGCCGTCGATGGACTCATCCCTGGTGTCGCCTTCTTCGACTTCCAAGGGAACGGGATGCTTCCGGTCGCGACCGATATCCGAAAAGTCGAAAACATCTTATACAGCCCGGCGCCGGACATCATTCATGAAGCGGCTGGCCATGCCCCGATGCTGATGGACCCCGATTTTTCAAATATCGTTAAACGGTTCGGTCAACTTGGTGCCAAGGCGTTCATGAACCGGGAAGAGCATGCCTCGTTCGCGGCTTTGAAACGGTTGACTGTCGTGAAGGAGAACGCCAACTCGACGGATGAAGAGATTGCAGCGGCAGAGGCGGCGGTCCATGCGGCGAAAGCGCAAGTGACCGGATTCTCTGAAGCGCAACAAGTCGCGCGCATCTTTTGGTGGACGGTCGAGTTCGGCTTGATCGGTGACGTTGACAACCCGCTTATCTACGGGGCAGGCCTCTTGTCTTCAGTAGGCGAGAGTCGTCACTGTTTGACAGACGCCGTCACGAAGCATCCGTTCGATCTCGAACACGCCCTCGAGACGAAACAAGACGTGACGAATATGCAACGTGAGCTGTTCGTCATCCGGGACTTTGACGCTTTGACCGATGCGCTTGACGAGCTCGAGCGCCGGATGGCCGTTCATCAGGGCGGCATCGCCTCAATCGAGAAGGCGCTCGCCTCGGGCAGTCAGGCGACCGTCCGCCTCGAAGACGGGACGGACCGAGTTGGCGTGGTCCGCCACATGACGAAGCACGACGGGCACGTCCTCATCCAATGGAACGATTGTGTGAAAGTCGACAACGGACAATTAACGAATCTCGAGAACCACGGTTTGCTCATTCTCGACGGGCCGATTCAAGACGTGTTGGCGACGGCAGCGATTCGACTCGATGGACAGGTCGTCAACGAGACGGCAGACGAGTTGCGTTTAGAAAATGTCGTCATTGAGCTGGAAGGGCGCCGAATCGAACTGGCGACACTTGAAATTCGCCAAGATTCGATTCCGTCGGTCTTTCCGGGGACCGACGTCGAGGAGCTCGTCCTCATCGAAAAACCGGTCATCGTCGAACGAGATGCGCGCGTTTGGACGAACGACGATCCGATGTTCAACCGTGTCCGTAACTTGCGCGAACAAGGAGCATCTATCGATGAGATCGTCCCGACGATCCTCGAAGACCACGCGGACGCCTGGTTGCTTCAAATCGAGTGTCTCGAACTCGTCGAATCCGAGACGCTAAAGCAGGCGCTCATTGAACGGCTCCAACAGTTACGTGCGACATCCGCTTCACGGAACGAACTGATTGGCCGGGCGTTTGATTTGCTACACATTTGAACAAGACGAGAAAAAAATGACCACCCACTCGCAAGAGTAGGCGGTCATTTTTGCGGAACGACGATGGTCACGGATTGACTGACGTTGTCGTCTCGCGCAAGAACGTGATGAGGCGGCGATACGTCGAACTCGCGGCCGGTTTGTCCATCTCGAAGTGATACGCGTGACCAAGTTCCCCTTCGTCATAGAACACGCTCGTCACATCGGTGCGACCAGCGAGGATGGTGGCGAACTCTTTTGCCTGCGCCTCGAACGAGCCCGTGTTGCCGTCCGTGATAAACGTCGGGACGAACGTCGCTGGAATGTTGACGAGCGGGGACGCTTCCGTAACGACGGGGAGGTTCTCCCAGTTATACGTCCCGAAGTACGCCCACCCGATCCGTTTGAAGAGGAAGCGGTTGACCGCTTTTGACGACTCGAGCATGGTCCGCTTCAAGTCGTACGGGCCAGACATCAAAATCGTCCCGAGAATCGATTGTTTCGGTACGACTTGCTTCACTTCGGCTGATGGGGCGTAGCCGTCGTTCAATTGAATACCGACGAACTGAGCGACGAGTTGCGCGCCGTTTGAATCGCCGGCGAAAAAGACGCGGTCGAGGTCGAGCCGGAAGCGGTCGTTGTTCTCGACGATATAGGCGTACGCTTCCTCGATTTGTTGGAGCGGCACGGGATACGTTACGTCCGGCGCGAGCGCATAGTTGATGCTGACGACGTTGTAGCCGTTACTCGCGATGGACGTCGCATATTTGAAGACGTCGGCCTTGTCACCGCCGACGAACGAACCGCCGTGCACCCAAAAGATGGTCGGGACTTGCTTGTCGCCTTCATAACGAATCAAATCAAACGTCCCGTTCTCGTAAGACGAATGATAGTCGATATCTTTTCGGACCGACGTCTTTTGAACGACTTCGTCAAATCCTTTCATTGCGACTTCGTTGCCACCGGAAAATGAGGTTTTGACGAGGCGGGACGTCGGTTTCGGGGACAAGAATACGTACGCGGCTCCGGCGACGGCCGTCCCGACTAGTCCGAGTCCTGCTCGTTTCAATCCTTTATTCATCATACTTCCTCCTTTATGAAGCGTTGCTTCACGATTTACTGGTCGACGAGTACATCGCTCATGAACGTCTCGATGACGTGAGCGATGCCATCCTCGTTGTTTGATTTCGTAATGAAATCGGCTTTTCCTTTGACTGTCGTATTGGCATTGCCCATGGCAACACCGAGACCGGCCCACTCAATCATCGTCAAGTCGTTGTTCCCGTCTCCACAAGCAATCACTTGTGCTTGGTCGATTCCGACGTGCTTCGCTAGAAACGCAAGACTCGTCCCTTTCGTCACGCCAGCCTCTGTGAACTCGAGGAAGAACGGCTTCGAGCGAGCGACGGCGAGCTTGCCTTCGAGTTCGACTTGGAGTTTCGTCTCGATTGGTGCGAGGGTGTCCCCGTCACCGAGCATGAGACATTTGACGACCGGTGTCGTCACCGCCGTCTTGAAGTCGTCGACGTGGATGACGGGCATCCCCGTCAATTCTCCTTCGATATCGGTGTATGGGTTCGGTTGATCGGTTACGATTTCGTTACCGATGTACGTATGAATCGCGATTTCCTCACGTACACTGATATCATGGAGGTATGCGACCGTTTCAGGTGTGAGCGTGCTCGAGAAGATTTCTTCGTTCGTCGCACAATCAATAATCGACGCACCGTTAAACGACAAGATGAAACTACCGTATTTCGCAAGCTCGAGCTCACGGGCCGCGTCCCACATCGCATATGTCGGACGGCCGCTCGCGAGGACGACTTTATGTCCACGCTCTTGGGCGTCGAGGAGCGCGGCTTTCGTTTTCGGGGAAATCGTATGGTCACTCGTGAGCAACGTATCGTCCATATCTAACACAATCATTTTATAACTCATATCGGGATGAGTCCTCCTTCGGAATCTAATGACTCCATCCTAATACGATTTGAGGTCAATTGACAACCTTGTCGCAAAAACGTAACTATAATGTAGAGAAGTGAACTTCAGAAGAGGTGGATATATGAATCGGATATTAGTAGCCGAGGATGAGCATGCGATTCGCAGCTTCATCATCGTAAATTTAAAGCGAGCCGGGTTTGATGTGTTTGAGGCGACGAACGGACGTGAGGCGGTAACGGCGTTTGACCGCCAGCCGTTCGATATCGTCTTGCTCGATGTCATGATGCCAGAAATGGACGGATTCGAAGCATGCGCGGCGATTCGCGACTTAGACGAGAACGTCGGGATCATCATGTTGACGGCACGGACGCTTGAAGAGGATAAGATTGAAGGGCTCGGGAAAGGTGCGGACGACTACATCGCCAAACCGTTCAGTCCAGGCGAACTCGTCGCCCGGATTCAGGCGCTCCTTCGCCGGGTCGAGAAAGTGAAGCGTAAAGAGAAGAAACGGTTGAAGTCGGGACCGTTCGCCATCGACCTTGCAGCCAAGCAAGTGACGAAGTACGGGCAACCGATTGACTTGACACCGACCGAATACGACTTGATTTGCCATCTCGTCCAAAACGAGGAAGTCGTCTTGTCGCGCGACGCCTTGCTCGACGCGGTTTGGGGCATCAATTACTTCGGGGACCGGAAGACCGTAGACGTGAACATTCGGCGACTGCGGCAAAAGATTGAAGATGATCCGAGCCATCCGGCGTTCATTGAGACGCTGTGGGGGCATGGGTACAAGTGGCGGAGACATGACGGATGAAGCAACAGCTTGTCCTTCGCATTATGATTGTCGTCACACTCGTCCTCGTCCTGCTCGTGAGCGTCCTCTCTTACGGTACGTATCGCTATTACTATGAGTATGAGTCCGAGGCGCTCCTCAGTCACGCCACGACGAGTGCCTATCTGTATCCGCAAGCGCAAGTCGGCTTCGAGACGCCGAGTGCCTTCTCGGTGCTCGTACGGACGTTCGGTTACCCGGGAACGGATTTGACGATTGTCGACCGAAGCGGCGACATCATCAAGACGACCGGACAACGAGATCAACAGGCGCTGTTCACCGAGTCGCAACTCGACCGCTTGACCCGAGGGGAATCGGTCGTTCAAGATTACGATGTCGGGGACGAACACTTCTTATCGGTAACGAGCCCGATTATGACCGGGGAAACGAGCGAACTCGCCATCAGCTTCACCCGCCCGCTCGAAGACCTCGACACGCTCATCCGAGAGATTTGGATGGCGGTCGTCATGATTGGCGTCCTCATCTGGCTCATCGCCCTCTACGCGGTCATTCGCATCGCGGACCGGTTCGTCCGTCCGATTCGAGAAATCATCGAGACGGCCGATGAGATGGCACAAGGAGATTTCGATCTCGAAGTCTACTCGAATGAGAAACATGAGCTTGGGGCGCTCGCGCGGACGTTGACGTACTTAGGGGCGAAAGTGCAACAGCATCAGTCGACACGGAACGAATTTTTATCGAACGTGTCCCATGAACTGCGGACACCGCTCACGTCAATCAAAGGATGGACCGAGACGATTCGCGGCGGGAACGAGAAGTTGTCTGAAGAGACCGAGCTCGGCCTTAGCATCATCCATTCGGAGACCGAGCGGATGATTGGTCTCGTCGAACAGCTCCTCGATTACACGAAGATCGAAGAGAGCCGCCTCGTCTTGTATCGCCAAGAACTCGACCTCGTCACGTTGTTGCGTAAAGTCTCCGTGCAACTGAAGCAGTCGCTTGAAGATAAGCAGATTACGTTGATTGAGCGGTATCCACAAAAGTCGATTGGTCTATTCGATGAGAATCGATTGAAACAAGTGTTCTTAAACCTGCTCGACAACGCGATTCGATTCTCCCCGGAAGGTGGGACGTTGACGGTTCGGTTCGTTCAGTCGGAACGCGTCGCTTTCATCTCCATCATGGATGAAGGACCGGGTATCTCAAGGGAACACTTGCAGCGGATCACCGAGATGTTCTATCAGGCGCAAGTGACCGAAGGGAGTAGTGGTCTTGGTCTTGCCATTGCCAAAGAGTTGATTGAGGCGCATGAAGGAAAACTCGTCATTGAGAGCGAGGTCGGACACGGTACGACCGTGACCGTCTTGTTACCGCTTGATCCGAGCGAATTACATTAAAAGGGTTAAACCTCCCCGATTCAGGATACATGTAATTGTATGTAGAATAAGGGAGGTTTTTCGTGTGGCCACGAAATCATTGAAACCAATTAAAGGGACACCGAACGCCGTATCGACACAGACGTCGAACGAGGCGCTCAAGATGAATCCGCTACCGTACGGGCGCGACCGGGCCGAGACAATCGGAGCAATCAAGATGGTCATGGGGCAATTGCCGCGGACCGAACTCATCGATGAGACGGAGGAGTCACTCCATTATGTCGTGTCATCGAAAGTGATGCGATTTAAAGATGACGTCGAATTTATATTCGATGATGAGACACGACAAATTGAATTTCGTTCGGCTGCACGGGTCGGTCAATACGACTTTGGGGTCAACCGGAGACGGATGGAAGACGTGAGTGAACGATATCGGAGGTTAATCAAATGAAGGATTACCAGTTGATTGTAATCGGGGGCGGCGCCGCCGGGATGACGGTCGCCGCAGGTGCGGCCAACCTAGGCGCGAAAGTCGCGCTCGTCGAGAAGAAGAAGCACCTCGGGGGCGACTGTCTCCACGTCGGATGTATCCCGTCAAAGGCGCTCATCGCCGCCTCGAAAGAAGCGAGTTCGATGATGCAAGCAGCCCGCGTGCTCGGCACCGAGTTCGATGGACGAGACCATTACCAGTCAACGAAAGCCCGTGTCGATCGTGCCCGCGAAATCATTCAAGAGCATGACGGGACGGAACGTTTTACGAAGTTAGGCGTTGACGTTTATATCGGCGAAGCGTCGTTCCAAAGCCCGTACGAGTTAAAAGTCGGGGACGATCTTTTGATTGGGAAGAAATTCGTCATCGCAACCGGATCGCAACCGACCGTCCCACCGATTGACGGACTTGATACGGTACCGTACTTAACGAACGAAGACGTCTTCCACGAGGAGACGCTACCAGAGAGCATCATCGTCATCGGAGCCGGCACGATTGGGCTCGAGCTCGCTCAGTCATTCGCTCGGCTCGGGAGTCAAGTGACGGTGCTCGAGGCGCTCGATACGTTTTTGCCGAAAGAAGATGAGTCGGTGCGGACGCTACTTAAATCTCAACTTGAGATGGCGATGCGTTTGAAGATTGGCGTGGACGTCAAACACATCTCAGAAGTGGACGGCAAGATTTATGTCGAAGCGGAAATCGACGGGGAGACCGTGCATTACGAAGCGGACAAGCTGCTCATGGCGACGGGACGAAAGCCACGGCTCGAGGCGCTTCGCCTCGACCGGGCCCACGTCCACGTCAAAGACGGATACGTTGACGTCTCATCGACGTATCGGACGTCACAACCGCACATCTTTGCAATCGGCGACACGATCAATACGCTCCCGTTCACGCACGCTGCGGGCGAAGAAGGGAAAGCCGTCGTCGCGAACGCCTTGTTCGGTCTATGGAACAAAGTCGATTATAAGAAGATGCCGTGGATCACGTTCACGGACCCGGAAGTGTTCCACGTCGGTTTGACCGAGGCCGAGGCACGAGAACAGTACGGGGAAGACGTCGACATCTTTGAAGCGAAGCTGTTCGAGGTCGACCGTTTCGTCGCCGACCGTCAAGAGACCGGTTTCGTCAAAATCATCACGCGGAAGAACGGTAAAATCATTGGCGGTCACGCGGTCGGAATGACGGCCGGCGATTGGATGCAAATCGTCGTCTACGCGATGCAGCGCGGGGATAAGATTGGAAAGCTGTCCCGTATGATTTATCCGTATCCATCACGGAGCGAGGCCGTGAAGAAGGCGGCCGACCTCTACTGGCGCAAACGTCTCTTCAATAGCCCGCTCACTGACCTCGCTCGTAAATATTTTGAATGGACAAGATGACAAAAAGCCCACGCGAGTGGGCTCAGCTTGTTGACTAACCTCAATCGAATCGCTCGTCCTTTCGGCGCCCACGCTTTCCGCAGGCAATCCCGGAGCCGCATCGCGACTAGCGTCGCTGCTGGGTCTCCGTCGGATTGCTCTCCTGCAGGAGCCGGGGCGCCGTCGGACGAGCAACGCAAACGGCC
>NZ_JNAA01000097.1:0-6419 GCF_000696055.1 Exiguobacterium sp. AB2 | reverse complement strand
TCTCGACCGTGTGTCCAATCAATTTGTCGAGCAGCTCGTCGTCGTCCATACGCTGACGGCGGAACTTCGTGAGCGAGGAGGGGTTGATGACGTCATCCTCCGGTGCCAGGTCCAGAAAATATTTGTAGGCGAGATCGGTCTTCGCCCGTCTGACGAGGTCGACGTCGGACAGGTTCGAATGCGCCTTCAGGAACAGATACTTGAACATCCGGACAGGATGGACGGCCATCCGACCGTTGTCGTGGCAATACGTGTCCTCGAGCAACTCGGTGATGAAATCGAACGGGACGAGGTCGTGGATGAGCCGCAGCTCGTCATCGGCCGGGATCAACAGATCATAGAGGGCCGCATACGGGCTCGGCGGCATGTTCGGCAGGTCGGGCATCATCGGGATCGCCTCCAAGTTGGTTGGTTACTGCCAGTATAGTCCGGAATGCCGGGCGCGTACAGCGCCGCCCGAGGGCACGCCGACTCCCGGGGAATCAGCGGGCAAGGCGAGACCCAGCAGCGACACCGTCGCGATGCGGCTCGACGCCCGCCCCCAGGAAAGCGGCGTGCCGGACAGGGCGGCTGAAGGGCGATGAAAACAGAGGAGCGCCATCCCTTCCGGGACGACGCTCCTCTGTTCAAAAACATTTGAAGTTTTTCAGTGCCCTCGAAACGTTTCAGCCGGTTTTTGTGTCTCACTTTAATAATTTCATCGCCTGTAAAATATGTTTTGGAACTTCCGTGTTGTCGAGCAGTCCGTTGAATCGCTCTTGTTGCGGCCCGTACGCGTAGAGCGGGACGTCGACGCCCGTATGTTGAGTCGTCGTCCAGCCGACGTATGCCCGCTGACTAATGATTTCATTCAAAGTCATGACACGTTTTGATTCATCCGCCGATCGGATTAGTTCAGCCTCTTTCGGTGTGAGTTTCATCGATGTATACTGCTCGACGACGTCCTCGACGTTTGTCAGCTCATCATTGAACGCGTCGACCATGAAGTCCCCGGTCGCTGTGACAGAGCGGAGTACTTCAGGTTTTGCGATGTACTCGCCGTAACCGCCGACGGACATGCCACCGGTGTCGTGATCTCCGGCCACGACGACAAGCGTCTGTTTGTCCTTCATCGCGAACTGGAGGGCGGCTTTAAACGCCTCGTGGAACGCTTCTGAATCTTTCATCGCCCAAGCGGCATCATGGGCATGACCGGCCCAGTCGATTTGACTTCCTTCGACCATGAGGAAGAAACCGTCTTGATCTTGTTTGAGTGAAGTGAGGGCCGCGTCGGTCATCTCGGCCAAGCTCGGTTCGTTCGTTTGATCGCGGTCGAGTTCAGGTGCCATCGCATCGTCCGCGAAGAGGCCGAGTAGTTTAGCAGACTTGGCTGCTCTCAACTCGTCTCGGTTCGTCGCATAGGAGTAGCCGGCTTCTTTTGCCCGTTTAATCAAATCCTCTTTTTGTAACCCGCCGTTCGCTTCAGCGGTGAAATATTTTTGACCACCGCCGAGGAGGACGTCGACCTCGAGAGCGTCCATATACTGTTTGGCAATCTCAGCTTCGCTTGCTCGTGAAGCGACGTGAGAAGCGAATACGGCGGGTGTCGCATGCGTGATGGTCGACGTGGCGACGAGCCCGGTCGCTTTCCCGTTCTGGCTCGCTCTCTCGAGCACGGACGTCAACTCGTTTCCGTCTGGGTCCATGCTGATCGTCCCGTTGTTCGTCTTCACACCGGTCGCCATTGCCGTGCCGGCTGCAGCCGAATCCGTCACTTTGGAATTTGCGGAGTAGGTGCGCATCATGCCGGTCAATTGCTTGTCGAGCGCCGTCTCTTCCTCGCCCGCATACCAGCGATAGTTTGTCGCATAAGACGCGGAATAGCCGTCCGGAATCATGAGGATGACGTTTTTGACTGTCCCTTTCCCGTGCTTCCCGTTTGCTTCGGCCGTTTCATGGTTATGTAGCCCGGTTGTCAACGTTCCCGCCGTCAAGCCGAGGGCGAGCGCCCCAATCATCCATGTTCGTTTCATTTGTTTGCCTCCTCGAGTGATGAATCTTACAAACCGAACTATAACGGACGTACATTGCAGTCTCGTTTCCCTCATTTTGAGAAAATGTAAAGATTTGTAGGTCCGAGGTACATAGGTCGACTTTTGGCCTAGCCACGTTTCTGCTTTAGCTTTTTCGGGCATTCTGCTACGGTAAGGGAAGTAGAAGAGAGAGGGGTAACGATTATGGCAGTGATTTTATTTGATATCGATGGAACGCTTGTCGACACGACCGTTCCGATGACAAAAGCGATTCACGAAGCGCTCGAACAGCTTCCGCATTTACCAAAACCGAGCGAGGAAGCGGTCCGTTCCGGTTATGGGCTTGCCGGGAATGCCTTTTGGGAGCATGTGATTCCGGAAGCGACGATTGAAGAGATTCGCCAAATCCGAAAGCTTCGTCATGAGACGCTCGAACGCGCGATGGAAGGACAGCATGTGTTGTTCGACGGCATCTATGAGATGCTCGAGACGCTCCATGCGGACGGGCACACGTTGACGACGGCGAGCAATTGCGGCGTCCATTATTTGAACTTGATTTTGGACTCGCAACGGATTCGTCCGTTCATGACGGCGCCGGAATGTCTCGAATCGGTGAGCGGGGAGAAGAAGGCGGACATCTTGACGGCACACCGTCTCCGTCATGGGGATGGGAACTACGTTATGGTCGGGGACCGCAAATCGGACGTCGAGGCGGCGCGGGCCCATGACTTCCCTGTCGTCTTGACCGGATTTGGTTTCGGGAACGAAGAGGAGTGGGCGCTTGCCGATCACGTGATTGAAGCGCCGGCTGATTTACTGGACATCGTAAACGCATGAGAAAGACCGGTTGAACAAACGTTCAACCGGTCTTTGTTATAGGCCGAGCGAGATGTACTTCACTTCTAAGAACTCTTCGATGCCGTGGTGACCGCCTTCACGTCCTAGGCCGCTCTCTTTCCATCCGCCGAACGGGGCCTGCGGCGTCGAAGGGAGGCCATCGTTGACGCCGACGATGCCGTATTCGAGCGCTTCGGCTAAGTAGAGCGCCTCGTTGATGTCTTGCGTGAACACGTAAGCGGCGAGCCCGAACGGGGTCGCATTCGCCCGTTCGACCGCCTCCTCGAGCGTATCAAACGAGGCGATTGGGGCGACGGGACCGAACGTCTCTTCGTTCATGCAGAGCATATCCTCGTTCGCATACCGGACGACGGCCGGACGAACGAACAACCCGTCGAGCTGTTCGCCGCCGAACACTTCGCCGCCGCGAATTTGCGCATCTTCGAGATGTTTCATCACTTTGTCGACGGCGGCCTCATCGATAAGCGGACCGATGTCGACGCCGTCCTCGAGCCCGTTTCCGACCTTGAGTTCCTCGACCGCCTCGATGAACTTCTCTGAAAACGCGTCGACGATGGAACGTTCGACGTAGATTCGGTTGGCGCACACACACGTCTGGCCCGCGTTTCGGAACTTCGTCGCGATCGCTTGCGGGACGGCTTTCTCCAAATCGGCTTTCGCGGTGACGATGAGCGGGGCATGGCCACCGAGCTCGAGCGAGATTTTCTTCATCGTGTCGGCGGCGTCACGCATGAGCATCTTCCCGACTTCGGTCGAGCCGGTGAACGTCAATTTCCGGACGCGCGTGTCCTGTTGCCATGCTTTGACGATATCCGAGGCCGTCCCGGTCACCAAATTGATGACACCGGGCGGGAAGCCGGCCTTCTCTGAAAGCTTGACGAGGTCAATCGCGGTCAACGGCGTGGCCGACGCGGGCTTGATGACGACGGTGCAGCCCGAGGCGAGCGCCGGACCGACTTTTCGGGTGATCATCGCCGCTGGGAAGTTCCACGGGGTGATGGCCGCCACGACGCCGACCGGTTGCTTGATGGCGAAGATACGTTTGTTGTTCGCCGAGGCCGGAATCGTCTCGCCGTAGACGCGGCGTCCTTCGGCAGCGTACCATTCGATGAAGCCGTTCGCATAACGGATTTCCCCGATTGCTTCTTTTAGCGGCTTGCCTTGCTCCTCGACCATCGTCCGACCGAGCGCTTCCGCTTCTTCTTCAATCAAGCGATGCCACTCGAGCAAGAGCGCCCCGCGTTCTTCGGCCGTCTTTTGTTGCCACTCCGCCAACGCCGCATGAGCGGCATCAACGGCACGACGGGCCTCCGTTTCTCCGCTCTTCGTGACCGTTGCCATAATATTTCCGGTCGCCGGATTTCGGACTTCGATTGTTTCATCCGTCTCGATCCATTCCCCGTTAATCCAGTTATGTTCAGCTCGCATCTTGATTTCCCCTTTCATCTAGGTGCACAGTAAGAAAGTACCCGTTTTCAAAAATCATACACAATTTTACAAAGGGGAGACGAATCATGTGGATGATTCTCATTGGTTATCTCGTGGGCAGTGTGCTCGGGGGACGCCTCTACGGTTTAATAAGTGGACACGACCTCTCGAAGAGTGGATCCGGTAATACAGGGGCGAGAAACGCGTTTCGCGCAGGTGGAGTCAAAGCGTTTTTATTTGTCTACGGGTTCGACGTCTTGAAGACGGTCCTCGTCTTATCGTTTAGCGGAACGTATTTTTGGGAGACCGCCCTCGCTTTGACGGTGGGGCACATTTATCCTATCTGGCAGATGAGACGTGGTGGGAAGGGATATGCCGTTTTTTCTGGAATTATTTTAGCGTATAGCCCGCTTTGGTTTGTGGCAGGTCTTTTGCTTTTACTCGTCTTCATCAAACTGACGGGCAACTCTCGGGAGACGGGGCTCGTGATGCTCAGCTTGTTGCCTCTTGCGGCACTTGGTGAATGGAGCGACGTGATGATTTCATGTGTCATCCTAAGCATCATCTGGTGGCATCATCGAAAGGGGAAAACGACATGATTGAATTTCGACAAGCAACGCCGGAAGATGCACCGGCGATTCATCGGTTGAATTATGAGACGTTCGTGGAAGAGATTCCACAGCACCAACCGAACGAGGAACGACGCCTCGTCGACCGGTTTTATGACACGAGTACATATTGGGTCGGGGAACAGGATGGCCATCTCGTCGCGATGTGCGCCTTACGTACAGCGCATCCTTTTTCATTGGAACAAAAAGGGGTCCGGCTACCGCCGGGGGAATGGATGGAAATTCGTTTACTCGCGGTGACCCGTTCTTATCGAAATACGCGTACGTTCGCCGGCTTGATGCGCGCCGTGATGGAAGACGCATTAGCACGAGGTGTCAAGGGCGTCGTGATTAGCGGGACGACACGTGAACAAAAGCTGTATCGCCGTTTCGGATTTGTTCCGTTCGCCCCTCCAGTCGGTCCGGTGGAAGCCCGATACATTCCGATGCTGTTGACGCGCGCTGGTTTCTTTGAGTCGGAGACGTCTGCAGTTTTACGGCCGAAATTGCTACTTGCCGGTCCGGTCGAACTTTCTTTGAACGTACGTCAAGCCCTCACGTCACAGCCGATGCCCCATCGTTCGAACGAAGCGAAGCGATTATTGCAAAACGTGCAGGCGAAGTTATCCCGTCTCGTGAAGTTGCCATACATGTATACATTACTCGGTAGCGGGACCGTCGCGAACGACGCGGTGGCGGTGCGTTTAGCGGGACGCGGGCTCATCTTGGATACGGGCGAGTTCGGAAAACGGCTCATGGATCATGCGAGACGTGCCGGCCTTTTATTTGACGTGCTCGCGATGCCCCATTCAGAGGCAGATTGGCGCGAAGTGGAACGGTATGCACCGAAATGGATTTGGACCGTTCACTGTGAGACGTCGACCGGAGAACTCGTCGACATGGAACGCTTGCGTCGCTATGCAGGCGAACACGACACAATCGTGGCGATCGATGCCATCAGTGCGGTCGGAACGTTTGAGATCGACTATTCGTTTGCCGATCTGGTGACATTCGTTTCTGGAAAAGCGCTCCGGGCCGCTCCGGGCCTCGCTTTTGTCGCCATGAAGAAACGAGCTGAACCGATTCGAAGGATTCCTCGCTATCTGGATTTGGCACAGTATGATCCCATCGCGTTCACGCAGTCGATGTCTTTAATCAAAGCACTCGAGGTGGCGTTGGATGAACTGACCGAGGCAGAGATTGAGACACATCAACGAAAGATGGACGTTCTGCAGGAGACGTTCGCAAAGCACGGTGTCCCTTTCAAAAAGAAACCGAATCAAGCGCCTGGGATTTTAGCTCTTCATTTACCCGATCCTCTCTCGTCATCTGAACTTGGGAACCAACTGCACTATCATGGGTACCGCGTCCAATTTGAAAGTGACTACTTGAAGGCGGCGAACTGTCTGCAAATTTCAACGATGGGCTGGACGACAACGCGCGACGTACGAGCGGTCGCCACGCTCGTCGCGACATGGATGCACAAAAAAACCGCCACGATGGAACGAGGGCA
>NZ_JNAA01000096.1:0-2063 GCF_000696055.1 Exiguobacterium sp. AB2 | reverse complement strand
CTCGTTTTTCTTATTGTTGTGTATAGATGGACACCGATCCCCCGTTGACAAAGAACTGGCCCCAGCCATCGGCGTTGATTGTGACGAGGCGGCTGTTGTTGCCTGTCATGTCTTTCCACACTTCGCCGGCGTTTTGACGACCGACGTACATCCATTTCGAGCCGCCCGGTCCGTCCGATAGAATCGTCGCGAGACCCGACTTGGCACGGTCCGCCACACCTTCGCGCGTCCAGCCGATGACGTCGTGATGGTCGATATAGTCGTGTTGCGTGCCGTAGGCGAAGTCTTTCCGCGCCTTCATGATCGGCTGCAGCGACGCCGACATGTTCGGAATTTCCCGGTTCGTCGTCCCTTTCGTCCCGTAATAATCGCCGTAAAAGAGCGTCGGGTACCCTTGTCCGCGTGTCATAATCGTCGCATAGGCGAGCGGCTTGAACCAGTTGGCGACCGTCGATTCAAGCGATTGCCCTGGCTGCGAGTCATGGTTGTCGACGATTGTCACCGCGAGAGATGGGTGTTGCTCGACAACCGTCCCTTTCAAAATGTTGCGCATATCATAAAACCCGCCGCCGTTCCCGGCTGCTTGGAAGTTATAATGGAGCGGCACATCGAAGACGGAATGCGTGTAGCCGGTCTTCGCCAAGTAGTCGTTGATGGCGCCAAGGTCGTTCTTCCAATATTCGGCGACAGTAAACATCTCTTTACCGGTCGTCTGACGGACGCTCGTCACCCACTCGCGCAAGTACGAATGGCTAATATGTTTGACCGCATCCAAACGGAAGCCGTCGAGGCCGAGCGAATCTGCGTACCACTTGCCCCAGTTTTTCATCTCCTGTCTAACTTCTGGATGTTCAAAATCGACGTCGGCATACATGAGGTAGTCATAGTTCCCGTTCTCGTTCGAGACGTCCGTATCCCACGCCTTCCCCGTGCTCTTGAATTTGTAGATTCGGCTCAAGTTACGCGACTGGTCCCAATCGGTGCCGTCAAAGTGGTACCAGCGCCATTTGAAAGGCGAGTATGTATTGTTGCGCCCGGCGAAGTTGAAGCCGGTCCAAGCCGAGATGGCGTACTCGCCCGACGTCTCCTGATTGCGGTTCGACGGGTTGACCTCAATCGCTTGGACGGTCTCCGTATAGTCGGCACCACCCTTATGGTTCATGACGACGTCACCGTAGACACCGATGCCTTTGCCGCGCAAGCTCGTGATGGCCGACTGGAGCTGAGCTCTCGTCCCGTACTTCGTCCGGGTCGTCCCTTTTTGATTGAACTCACCGAGGTCATATAAGTCGTACGCGCCGTAGCCGACATCGTTTTGCGACGTGCCTTTATACGCCGGCGGAATCCAAACCGTCGTCACCCCGATGTCTTTCAAATGCTGTGAATCGTTCGATAGCCGGTTCCAATGTAGCCCATCGTTCGGGACGTACCATTCGAAGTACTGCATCATCGTGCCGTTCTGCGGGGTCGCCGCTTGCGCGACCGGTTGCCCAGCCAGCAGTGCAATTGCTGTGACTCCTGCCGTCAAAGCAACCCCTTTCCGTCGTTTACCCATCCCTTTTCCTCCTCAAAAGATTAATGCAAGCGCTTTCATTAATCATCATGCCCGATTTCACTTTCGTTTAATAGAGGGTTTCGCTAAAACGGTGCTTCGCGCCTAACTATTTTTTTCGTGAATAGTTCAGTCGACCAAAACAAAAACGGATGGCTTGTGCCATCCGCAGACTGTTGACGAACCAATTCGCTTTTCGCGGATTGGTTCGTCTTTTTTAGGTTCGATGAGCTTGAGGCGCTCTGCCCGGCACAAGATTGAAAAAATGGTATGTATACGGTCTCTCCAGGCCAACAGGTTGGCCAGCTTCTTCATGTTTTGTGCGGTGGCTGCCACCAGGTTGGCGCGCTGGACCGCCTCACGCCCACGGTAGAACGTGAAACGGAGCCCATGAAGCTCCTTCGCGTCAGCGAACGAGCGCTCCACGGTCTGTGGCCGGAGACGGTATAGGTATTGACCGGATGCGGTCAATCGATTTCTGTTCACCGCTTCGAGGAACGGCTCGTCCAAG
>NZ_JNAA01000095.1:0-12321 GCF_000696055.1 Exiguobacterium sp. AB2 | reverse complement strand
GTTCGGGGCATCGATTGAGAAGCAGACATACGGGCACCGGGGTTCAAACCATCCGGTACGAAACGTCCAAACGGGCGAGGTGTGGATGACGTCACAAAACCATGGGTACGTCGTCACGCGCGACAGTCTCGAACGGACACCGCTCGAGCTGTTGTTCGAGAACGTGAACGACTTGTCCGTAGAGGGGACGACACATCCGACGGCACCGATCTTGACGGCGCAGTTCCATCCAGAAGCAAGCCCGGGACCGAAAGAGGCGCAGGCGTTATTCGATCAATTCGATGAAATGATTCAACAAGGGGTGAACGTATATGCATAAGAAAGTGCTCGTCATCGGCTCCGGTCCGATTATCATCGGGCAAGCGGCCGAGTTCGATTATTCAGGGACGCAAGCGTGTCAGGCGCTTCGGGAAGCGGGATGCGAGGTCGTCTTGTTCAACTCGAACCCGGCGACGATCATGACCGACCCGGGTATGGCCGACAAGACGTATATCGAGGCGATGACGCTCGAAAAGGCCGAGATGATTATCGAAGCCGAACAGCCGACACACCTACTCGCGACCGTCGGCGGACAGACTGCGCTCAATTTGGCGCTCGCGCTCGATGAGGCCGGGGTGCTCGAAAAGCACGGCATCGCCCTGCTCGGGACGTCGCTCGAGACGATCCGTGACGGCGAAGACCGGGAACGCTTCAAGCAGAAGATGCATGAACTCGGGGAACCGCTCCCGGTGAGTACGACGATCGAGACGCTCGACGAGCTCGATGCGTTCATCCAAACAACTGGAGTCCCGCTCATCGTCCGTCCGGCGTTCACCCTTGGGGGGACGGGAGGTGGCATCGCGACGACCGTCTCGGACGCCTATGAGATGGCGCGGCGCGGACTTGAGGCGAGCCCAATCTCGCAATGTCTCGTCGAAAAGAGTATCGCCGGCTTTAAAGAGTTCGAGTACGAAGTGATGCGTGACGAGAAAGGGACGTGCATCATCGTCTGCAACATGGAAAACATCGACCCGGTCGGGGTGCATACGGGCGACTCGGTCGTCTTTGCTCCGGCACAGACGTTATCGGATACGATGCACCAGACGTTACGGAGTGCAGCGCTTCGGATCGTCTCGAGTCTCGGTGTCGTCGGTGGCTGCAACATCCAGTTTGCCGTTCATCCGACTGAACCGACTTACTACGTCATCGAGGTCAACCCGCGCGTGTCGCGGAGTTCGGCCCTCGCCTCGAAAGCGACCGGCTATCCGATTGCGAAGATCGCGACGCGTCTCGCGCTCGGTGAAGGGTTGGATGATTGTGTGAACCCGGTGACGAACGGCACGATGGCCAGTTTCGAGCCGACGCTCGACTATGTGACGGCGAAAGTGCCGTGCTTCCCGTTCGACTTGTTCAAAGGGACAGAACGCGCCCTCGGTCCCCAGATGAAAGCGACGGGTGAGAGCATGGCGATGGGGAAGACACTTGAAGAGGCGCTTCAAAAAGCGTGGCGTGGTGCCGGGATCGAGCAGGCCCCGCTCTATCCGACATGGATGAAGCGAGCCGATGCGAATGAACTGTGGCAGGAAGTGCTCGCCCCGACCGACCGTCGCCTGCACGCCTGTCTCGCGCTCATCGACCGCGGTCTCGCCTCGCGCAGTGAACTCGAGGACAAGACGGGCATCGCGCCGCACTTCATGGCGATGCTCGAGACGCTCGTCACGATGACAAAATCCACCGATTTTTTGACGGAGTCGAACATGTCACAGGCAAAGCGGCTCGGGTTCACCGATGCACAAATCGCCGCCATCTCAGGCGTCACGATGGAAGACGTCAAGGAGCTGCGTGCGACGTTCGGCATCCAACCGGTCTACCACATGGTCGACACGTGCGCGGCCGAGTTCGAGAGCGCGACCCCTTACTTTTATGGGACATGGCACGGGAAGACGGAAGTGAAGGCGAGTCAGACGCGGAAAGTCGCCGTCATCGGGGCCGGTCCGATACGCATCGGCCAAGGCATCGAGTTCGACTACAGTTCGGTCCATGCCGTCTGGGCACTTCAACAGCAAGGCATCGAGGCCATCATGATCAACAACAACCCGGAGACGGTCTCGACCGACTTCACGGTCGCTGACCGGTTGTATGTCGAGCCGCTCACGCTAGAAGACGTCACACACGTCCTCGAGGCAGAAGGGTGCCGCGACGTCTTAATCCAGTTCGGCGGTCAGACGGGCATCGCGCTCGCGCACGGTCTGGAGGCGGCTGGATATCGCTTGCTCGGCGCCTCGGCTGCCGTCATCGACCAAATGGAAGACCGGGACCGCTTCTATGCGTTTCTTGACGAGATTGACGTCGCGCACATCCCGGGAGAAGAAGTCGGGACTACCGCTGCTCTCTATGAAGCGGTCGACCGGATTGGCTTCCCTTGCGTCGTCCGGCCGTCTTACGTCATCGGTGGGAAAGGGATGCACATCTTGCAATCCGAGGCGGACCTTGCCCGAATCAGTCCAGACCTCACTTATCCGCTCCTCATCGACCTCTACGTCGCCGGGCGCGAACTTGAGGTCGACTGCGTGACGGACGGGCAGACCGTCTACGTGCCGGCCATCTTGGAACAAATCGAGGCGGCTGGGGTTCATTCCGGGGACTCGACGATGGTCATGCCGCCGGTCGAGACGTCCGAGGCACACCAACGACAGATTGACACGATCACGAAACGGATCGGTCAGGCACTCACATATCGCGGGGCGCTCAACATCCAGTTCGTTTTAAAAGACGACACGATTTACGTGCTTGAAATCAACCCGCGGGCGTCACGGACCGTCCCGATCGTCAGCAAAGTGACCGGTGAACCGCTCATCGAATGGGCGACACGCGCCGCGCTCGGCCATTCGCTTGAAGGCGTCTTACCGGTCGAACGGAAACAGCTGACCGGTTATGCGGTGAAGACGCCGATTTTCTCAAGTTTGAAGCTGCCAGGTGTCGACCCGCTCACAGGACCGATCATGCGCTCGACCGGGGAGACGCTTCAATTCAGTCCAATCCCCGTCGTTGCCGAACGGTTCTGTTACGATGCGACGACGACCCGGGTCATGGCGCGACCACAAATCGTGTATGGGGAAGGGTGGGAGACGTTCGGCGAGGTACCGCTCGACGCGACGATTGACTTCCAACACGTCGCCGTCCTCTTCTCGCACGTACCGGCTGAACAAGTGATACGGGAGGCGGCCGTCCGAAACGGCGTCCACGTCATCTCGGAGCAACACCTCGCCCGTTACTATCAAGCGACGGTCGACACGACACCAGTGCCGGTCCGTCCGTTACAGGCGCACACAAAGGAGGAATTACCGTTATGACGACAAAGACGTTCAAACACATGTTGACGCTCGAGGAATTGACACCAACGGATTTAGATGAACTCATTCGCTTGGCGATCGACGTGAAACGACATCCGGACGCGTATGGGACGGCGCTTGCCGGTAAGAAGGTCGCCTTATTGTTTGAGAAGGCGTCCACGCGCACGCGCATTTCGTTCGAGGTCGGGGTCGTCGAGCTTGGCGGCTACCCGCTCTTCTTGAGCGGGAGCGACCTTCAAATCGGACGCGGTGAACCGATCACGGATACGATTCGAGTGATGAGCCGCTACGTCGACGCACTCATGATTCGGACGTACGCCCATGAAACGGTCGAGACGCTCGCGACGGCGGGCTCGATTCCAATCATCAACGGGTTGACGGACACGCATCATCCGTGCCAAGTGCTCGCCGACCTCTTGACGATTGAGGAGACGTTCGGGACGCGCCAAGGGAAAGTGTTGACGTACATCGGTGACGGGAACAACATGGCCCACTCGCTCATGCTTGGCGGTGCCTTGAGCGGAATGCATATCCGCGTCGCCTCGCCGGACGGTTATACGGTCGACGAGACGATTTACAATCAGGCCGTCGCGCTAGCCGAGACGACCGGCGGCAGCGTCACACGCTACGACGACCCGGCCGAAGCGACGGTGGGTGCACATGTCGTCTATACGGACGTGTTCGCCAGCATGGGGCAAGAAGCGGAGGCGGAAACGCGCCTCGCCCATTTCGCCTCGTTCCAAGTGGACGAAACGTTGATGGCGTCGGCACGGGACGAAGCGATTTTCCTACACTGTCTGCCGGCTCATCGCGGTGAAGAAGTGACGGCGGACGTGATGGACGGCCCGCAGTCGCTCGTCTTCGACCAAGCCGAGAACCGGCTCCATGCCCAAAAAGCACTGATGATCACATTGCTCGCCTAACGTAAAGGAGCTTCGCCGACGACTGGCGAAGCTCCTTTTGTCATAAGAATCGTGCGAACAGGCCGAAGACGGCGAGTCCGATAATCACGTAAAAGATCCATTTCCCTTCACCCGTATGAATGATGGGCGGTACGTACTTGCGCGGCTTGTACTTCCCGTAACGGAGCGGCCGTGAATACGGCACCGTATAGCGCGACAACGGATAGGCGAGCAGGAATCCGGCGAGGAATCCGTACACGTGCCCCCAGAGCGAGACGTTCGAACCGATTAACGTGAAGACGGCACTGATGGCGACGAAGATGTAGACGAGTCGCGCGTCTTGGCTGTAGATGAGCGTCCGACGGAAACGTCCGATGAATACGTAGAAACCGAGGATCGCTAAGATCGCGCCCGAGGCACCGGCCTGAAGATAGAACAGTTGGCTCACGGTAAAGTACGTGAGCAGGTTGGCGAGCGCGCCAGCGACGAGATAAAACAGCGCGAACCGCACATGCCCGACCATGCGTTCCATCGCCGGGCCGAAGATGATGAGCGCGAACGAGTTGAACAGCAAGTGGCCAAGTCCTAGATGGATAAAGTTTGCCGTCAGGAGACGGTACCACTGCCCATCTGCGAGCGCGAGGTGGAACGATCCGCCCCGTGCGACGATCTGAAGTCCCGGCATCAAAGAATCGATGACAAACACGACTAGTTGGATTACAATGAACAGCGTTACGAGCGGGTATGCTCGGATGAACGTTTGAACATTCTCAGTACGACTAAACATAGCATCACCTCTTTCCTTAATTGTATAAGGAAACGAGTGGAAAAGGAAAGGAGCGAGTATCCTGTGATTGTAGGAATCGGCATCGACCTCGTCGAACTCGAGCGCATTGCTCGCTCGATACAGAAGCCGAGGTTCATGGAACGGCTCTTGACCGAGGCGGAACGTGGACTCGCGTCGAACTACCCGGAACAACGCCGCATCGAGTTCGTCGCCGGTCGCTTCGCCGCGAAAGAGGCTTACGCCAAAGCGGTCGGAACGGGTATCGCCCGCGGATTGTCATGGCAACAGATTGAAGTGTTGCCCGACGAGACGGGACGGCCAGTCATGACGGCACCGTCGCCGGGACGGATTCATGTCAGCATTAGCCATAGTGAACAATACGCCGTGGCCCAAGTCATCATTGAAGAGGAGGATTCCGATGTATCGTCCAAGTAAAATTGAAATTGACCGTGCCGCGATTGCGCATAACGTGACCGAGATTAAGCGTCGCATCCCACAACAATTGATGGCTGTCGTCAAAGCGAACGCGTACGGGCACGGTGCCGTCGAGGTCGCGACAATCGCGCTCGAGAACGGGGCGACGATGCTCGGGGTGGCTTTGCTTGAAGAAGCGATCGAGCTTCGCGAAGCCGGTATCGACGCACCGATCCTCGTCATGGAAGCCCAGTTCCCGGAATATGCGGGCGTCGCGGCGAAACATGACGTCATCCTCTCGGTGTTCTCGGCGGAATGGTTCGAGGAAGCGAAAGCGCATCTTGGTGAACGACCGCTCACTGTCCATGTGAAAGTGGACACCGGCATGGGCCGGCTCGGTCTTCGGACGCGAGAAGAACTTGACGCGCTCCTTGAGGTGGCCGATGACCGTTTCGTCATCGAAGGCATCTATACACATTTTGCGACGGCCGATGAACCGGATAGCGCGCTTTATCACGAGCAACAAGTCCGTTTCGATCGTTTAATGGACGGACTTGGTTCACGCTTCAAGTACATCCATACGTCGAACTCGGCCGGGGCGATTCGGATGGCTGGTGAAGACGTGCCGTATAACCTTGTCCGTGTCGGCATCGCCATCTACGGACTCTACCCGTCAAGCGAGATGGCGTCATTCTACTCCTTTTTGCGGCCGGCGTTCACGCTGAAGAGTAAGCTCATGCAAGTGAAACGGCTCGAGGCCGGGCAGACGATCAGTTATGGGGCGACGTACACGACGACAGAAGATGAGTGGATCGGTACGGTGCCGGTCGGTTATGCGGACGGTTGGATTCGAAAGGCGGGCGGCTTCGCAGTCGACGTCAATGGCAACCGGTGTCCGATTGTCGGGCGGGTATGCATGGACCGTTTCATGATTAAACTGCCGCGAGCATTCCCGGTCGGTACCGACGTGACGCTCGTCGGCGGTCCGGTGCCGATTGACGAATTGGCGGCGCATTTGGAGACGATTAACTATGAGGTCGTCTGTCAGTTGACCGGACGACTGCCGAGACACTATGTGTGAATCAGAAAACGTGTGAAATTATCTGAATTCTTTCTCGAATCCTCTATATTTTCCCAAACTCGCGTGTTATATTGATAAAGAACGCGGGAAAAACATTCCGCCAGTCCATTGAAACGATTCTGGAGGTGTAAGATGTTGAAACAGCGAACAGCGGGTGCATTGGCGTCCGTTCCAGATCGGTTCTCGCAGCATGGGGGTCCGATTTCGATGAAAGATCGTGAATCATTGTCATTGAACGATGTAGTGACGTACTTGTCCAAAGAAATTGCTGATCGACAACAAACACTGCGTGAAGAATTGGCGAAAGGCTATCAAGAGATGGCCGCGTTTAATTTGAATATGGCAGAAGAGATGCTGATGATTGAGACGGAAGCCGAACATGCTCTCTTACGTCAAGTAAGCGGGGTGTGAGCGGAGTGATCGTAAAGCGTGGTGACGTGTTTTATGCGAATCTGTCGCCCGTAGTCGGTTCAGAGCAAGGTGGAGTTCGTCCGGTCCTCGTCATTCAAAACGATATCGGCAATCGCTTTAGCCCGACCGTCATTGTCGCTGCGATTACGGCTCAGATCCAGAAAGCAAAACTGCCGACTCATGTGGAAGTGTATCAAGTCAAACACGGGCTCGAACGAGACTCGGTGATTTTGCTTGAACAGATTCGAACGATTGATAAACGTCGTCTGACGGACAAGGTGACACATCTTGACGATGAGACGATGCACAAAGTGGACAGAGCGCTAGAGATTAGTATGGGATTAATCCCGCTCTAGCTTACATATGAACAGAACCGGTACATGGGTATCGGTTTTTTTCAAAATTAATAAAAATTTAGGTTTAAGATTATGAAACAAGGGAATTATATTTAATCGTACTCGATTTTTCTGTGCGCAACTTTAGGAGGGAATAACGATGGATTTAGCGATTCGCGAGCAAGTCATTGGAGATCAATTACACCTTTACGTATCCGGAGAAGTGGATACATATACCGCTCCCAAACTGAAAGAAGTCTTGCATCCGGCAATCACGGAGCAAAACGTCGTCGTTCATTTGGATGAAGTGGATTATATGGACTCAACAGGTCTCGGCGTTTTCGTCGGTGCCCTTAAAATAGCAACACGCAATGAGAAAGAGTTGTCGCTCGTCGGGGTAACCGATCGTGTCAATCGTCTCTTTGAATTGACTGGCCTTCACAAATTGCTCTCGATTAACACGAATGTAAGAGGTGGCACGCAATGAGTAACATCGAACAGACGGTGATGACGTTCCCGGCCAAACCGGAATATGTCGGTGTGGTCCGTTTAGTCGTGTCAGGAATCGCGAATCGTATGGGATATACGTACGACGAGATCGAAGACATCAAAATCGCGGTCTCGGAAGCTTGCGGTAACGCTGTTCAACATGCATATGACGATCAAGAAGGTGAAGTGAAGCTCACGTGTGGCGTATACACGGATCGTTTAGAGATGACGATTGAAGATTCGGGCAAGACGTTTGCCGATGATGTGAAACGCCAAGCGGCTCCAGTCGAAGAGACGACTGAAATCGAATCGCTTCACGAAGGAGGACTCGGTCTGTTCCTTATTGAAGCGTTAATGGATGACGTCTCGATCAACAAAGACAATGGTGTCAAAGTGACGATGACGAAACTCCTTAACAGGGACGAGGTGGATCAGAGTGCCAGCAAAATCTCAACAACGCCATCACAGTGATGATGAAGTATTAGAGTGGATTGAACGCTATCAACAGGACGACCAAAACGAGGAAGTCCAGATGCTCTTAATCAATCGCTACTCGGACCTCGTCGAAGCACTCGCGCGCAAGTTCTCCCGGGGCCGGGCCATCCATGATGACCTCGTCCAAGTCGGGATGATCGGACTGCTCGCGGCGCTCCGTCGTTTCGACCCAGAATTCGGACGCAGTTTCGAGTCGTTCGCCGTCCCGACCATCATCGGTGAAATCAAGCGATTCATCCGGGACAAGACGTGGAGCGTCCACGTGCCACGTCGCATCAAGGAACTCGGGCCGAAGATTAAGAAGACGGTCGAAGAGTTGACGACCGAGCTTCAACGTTCACCGCGCATCGATGAGATTGCCGATCATCTCGGCGTATCCGATGAAGAGATTCTCGAAACGCTCGAGATGGGCAAGAGTTATCAAGCGCTCTCAGTCGACAGCTCGATCGAAGCGGATAACGAAGGAAGCACGGTCACGCTACTCGACCTCGTCGGGAGTCAAGAGCGGGGCTACGAGTCGGTCGACCAACGACTCATTCTCGAAAAAGCGTTCAGCGTGCTGAACGAACGAGAACAGGCGATTTTAGAATGCGCCTACTACAAAAATATGAGTCAAAAAGAGACGGGCGAATTGCTCGGCATCTCGCAGATGCACGTTTCACGCCTTCAGCGTCGTGCCCTCGAGAAGTTGCGAGAAGCCATCAAAGTGCCGCTCAATGAAGTATTTTCTAGCGATGACTGAGGAGTCATCGTTTTTTTGTTGTCCGCTCTTTGCTACACTTCAACTAGAGACTAGAAAAGGAAGTGGTTCAGATGATCACGAAAGTCGCGAAAACGCTACAAGTAAAAGAAAGTCAAGTCGAGACGGTGAGACAACTCGCCGCTGACGGCGCGACGATCCCGTTCATGGCCCGTTACCGTAAGGAGATGACGGGGAACCTCGATGAAGTCGAAATCAAATCGATTCTTGACGCCCTTCAATATGAAGAGAGCTTGCAGAAACGAAAGTCCGACGTGCTCGCGAAATTAGAAGAGCTCGAGAAAGCGACGCCGGAACTCGCACGCGCGCTCGAAGCCGCGACGACGTTGCAACAAGTCGACGACATCTATTTGCCGTACCGACCGAAGCGACGGACGAAAGCCGAGCAAGGCCGCGAGAAGGGGTTGCAACCGCTCGCCGACTGGTATCGCAACCCGTCCGCCTATTCGTTGAAAGACGCACAACAGCTCGCCGGGGACACGCCGCTCGACGAGGCACTGCCGTTCGCCCAAGCAATCATCGGAGAAGAGTGGGGTGAGACGGCGTCACTTCGTCAATCGCTCCGGGCCCGGGTCCGGAAAGAAGCGTTGCTTCGTTCACAAAAGAAAAAGCAGGCGGAAGATGAGAAAGAAGTCTTTTCACAGTATTATGACTACGAGGAAAAAGTCGCCGGGATTGTCCCGCACCGTGTCCTCGCCTTGAACCGTGGAGAGCGGACGGACGTTCTTCAAGTCAAACTCGTGTTTGACGAGACGACGTTCATGAATCAGGCGCTGCGTCCGTTCGAACGACTCCCGGCCGAGAAACGTGAACTCGTCACCGTCGCCATCAAAGAGGCGTATAAAAAATCAGTATTCCCGGCGATTGAACGCGAGATGCGCAGTGAGTTGACCGAGACGGCCGAAGAACAGGCGATTGACGTCTTCGCCAAAAACTTGAAGCAGCTGTACATGCAACCGCCACTCCGGGAAGTCGTCGTCCTCGGGATCGACCCGGCGCATCGGACGGGATGCAAATGGGCCGTCGTCAATGAGATCGGAAAAGTCGAAGAAGTCGGAGTCTTCTATCCGACAGCGCCGAAACATGACGTGGCCGGTTCGGAAAAAGTGCTCGCCTCGCTCGTGAAGAAATATCCGATTTCCGTCATCGTCATCGGAAACGGGACTGCGTCACGGGAAACCGAGCAGTTCGTCGCCGACTGGTTGAAGAAAGCCGAGCGTGAGATTGCGTATGCGATCGTCAATGAGGCCGGGGCGAGCGTCTATTCGGCTTCAGAAGTCGCCCGTACCGAATTTCCGGCGCTGAAAGTCGAGGAGCGGTCCGCTGTCTCGATTGCGAGACGGATTCAAGATGCGATGGCCGAACTCGTCAAAGTCGACCCGCAGTCTGTCGGGGTCGGTCAGTATCAGCATGACGTCAGTCAAAATAAACTGAAGGCGTCGCTCGAGTTCGTCGTCGAGAGTGTCGTCAATATGGTCGGGGTCGATGTGAACCGGGCCTCGGAATCGCTTTTGACGTACGTATCGGGCTTGAATAAGACGACGGCGAAAAATATCGTGGCGTATCGCGATGAGTTCGGCCGATTCGACACGCGAAAAGAAATCAAAAAAGTTCCGCGCCTTGGAGCCAAGGCGTATGAGCAAGCTGCCGGCTTTTTGCGAATCACGAACGGAAGCGACGTACTCGACCAAACCGAAATTCACCCGGAGAGTTACAAACTGACACTCTCTCTATTGAAGGAACTCGGTGTTTCGAAGCAAGCAGTCGGGACGGCCGAGTTGCGAGACCGATTGAAGACAGTCGATGCGAGTGCGCTCAGTGAAAAGTTGAATGCTGGATTGCCGACAATTGAAGATATCTTGAAGTCGCTCGCGAAACCGGGACGCGATCCGCGTGAGGACATTCAAAAGCCGTTGCTTCGGACGGATGTCATGAACCTAGAAGACCTTCAAGTTGGGATGGAATTTCAAGGGACGGTCCGAAACGTCATCGACTTCGGGGCGTTCGTCGATATCGGCGTGAAGCAAGATGGGCTCGTCCATATATCGAAACTGTCCAACCGATACGTGAAACATCCGCTCGACGTCGTCGCAGTCGGAGATATCGTGACGGTCTGGATCGAACAAGTCGATGCGAATCGAGGTCGAATCAGCTTGACGATGCTCGCACCAAAGAAGTCATGACTAGCATATAAAGAAGAAAGTCGGGGTTGGGCAAAATGATTTCATTTTGCTCAACTTTTTTTGTGGAAAAGTGTTGACGGTCTTTTCGGACCGTGCTATCTTATAGAAGTCGCCGAGAAACGGCACGCGAAATTAAAGCTTTTCTAAAAAAGTGATTGACAGGTTTCTGGTTTGCGGTTACAATTTAAAGCGTTACTTCGATAAATTCAAGCAACGTTCCGCAATAGCTCAGTGGTAGAGCAACCGGCTGTTAACCGGTAGGTCGTAGGTTCAAATCCTACTTGCGGAGCCATTTTATTTTGGAGACGTACCCAAGAGGCTATAAGGGGCTCCCCTGCTAAGGGAGTAGGCTGGGAAACCGGTGCGAGGGTTCGAATCCCTCCGTCTCCGCCACTTAACTTTTAGAAAACATTCATGGCCCGTTGGTCAAGCGGTTAAGACACCGCCCTTTCACGGCGGTAACACGGGTTCGAATCCCGTACGGGTCACCATCATATGGAGGATTAGCTCAGCTGGGAGAGCACCTGCCTTACAAGCAGGGGGTCGGCGGTTCGATCCCGTCATCCTCCACCATTCAAATAAAACGTAATCTGGTCTCGTGGTGTAGGGGTTAACATGCCTGCCTGTCACGCAGGAGATCGCGGGTTCAAATCCCGTCGAGACCGCCATTTACGTTGGGCTGTAGCCAAGTGGTAAGGCATCGGATTTTGATTCCGACATGCGAAGGTTCGATCCCTTCCAGCCCAGCTTTTTATTTGAGTCATTAGCTCAGTTGGTAGAGCATCTGACTTTTAATCAGAGGGTCGCAGGTTCGAGCCCTGCATGACTCACCATTTTTATCCCTCGTAACACTTTATACGCTGCGGTCGTGGCGGAATCGGTAGACGCGCTAGGTTGAGGGCCTAGTGGTGGTTAACACCGTGGAGGTTCAAGTCCTCTCGACCGCACCAATATGCACCCTTAGCTCAGCTGGATAGAGCGTTAGACTACGAATCTAAAGGCCGGGAGTTCGAATCTCTCAGGGTGCACCATTTTTATTATGGGCCTATAGCTCAGCCGGTTAGAGCGCACGCCTGATAAGCGTGAGGTCGGTGGTTCGAGTCCACTTAGGCCCACCATTTTAACTGACGAA
>NZ_JNAA01000094.1:0-7244 GCF_000696055.1 Exiguobacterium sp. AB2 | reverse complement strand
GTACGTCGTCTGCTTTTTTTATATGAGTCCGTATTTTTCAAAACTATTGGCGAGCCCGTCCGCTTCACAAGCGTCGGTCACGTCGTCCGCGACCCGTTTCACCTCGGGTTTGGCGTTCCCCATCGCGACACCGATCTCGACATACTCGAGCATCTCGATGTCGTTCAACCCGTCTCCGTAGGCGAACGTCTGCGATCGCTCGAGCCCTAGATGTTCAAGCAGCGATGCAATCGCCGTCGCCTTGTTGATGCCTGGAATGGACAGCTCGCCGCTGTTGGCCCCGAATACGGCGACCGTGCTCGGGATGACGGTGAAGCGGGAGGCGAACTCTTGTTGGATGACGTCGAGCGGGACGGATGAGCCGAGGAACGAGATTTTGTTCACATCGGGACGGACGAGGTCGACCCCTTCTTTCATCGCGTCATGGAACGGTTTCAAGCCGCGCTCGATCGTCGCGCTCGCCTCCGGATTGTTCGCCATCAACTTGTCAATCATCGTCGCCACGCGCGTCTTGGCGTTGCCGCCCGCGAACAGACCGTCGTTCGACTCGAGATAGAAGTCGATACCGTGTTCGGTGAAGAAGGAGATGAGGTGGCTCAAATCATCGACGGAGACTTGTTGATGGTATAACACTTCCTCCTCGAGCTCGATATAACCGCCGGCCGCCCCGATGATGCCGTCAAAGCCGACGTCGAGAATGTCCGGGAACAGTTCGGCCTTCGAGCGCCCCGTCGACAAGAAGACGAGATGGCCGTTCTGTCGTGCCTGCCGGACAGCCTCTTTCGCCGATTCGGGGATGTTGCCATGATCATCGACGAGCGTGCCGTCGACGTCTAGAAAGATGATGCGTTGCATAATATCCTCCTTTTTTGTCCTGAAAACAAGAAAAACCTAAACCAGACGCAACGTGTGCGCCCGATTTAGGTTTTGCCTGCTCATCCAGTAACAATCCTATTGTATATCGTTTTCCCCTCAAGCATACCGCTCGCGCATTTCGTTTGTCAAAGCTGTCGTTGTTGCCGCACGTCGGCCCGTGGCGACAGCCCGAACAACCGGGCATACTCGCGGCTGAACTGCGATTGGCTCTCGTAGCCGACCTGGAACGCGGCCTCGCCCACGTCCGTCGCCTGCATGAGCAACAGCCGTCTCGCCTCTTGGAGCCGCAACTGCTTTTGGAACTGGAGCGGGCTCATCGCCGTCACTTCCTTGAAATGACGGTGGAGCGTCGAGACGCTCATATTGGCGACTCGGGCCAACTCCTCACTTCGGATCGTCTCGTTGAAGTTTCCGATGATGTGGTCGATGACGCGTTTGATACGAAACGCCTGGCTCCCCTCGAACGCCAACTGCCGCAACATCTCCCCGTTCGACCCTTGCGCCACCCAATACAGGAGCTCGCGCTTATACAGCGGCACGAGTGCCAAATGATCCGGTGTGTCGACGAGACGGGCAGGTCGACCGAGGCGACGAGGTAATGTCCGCCCTCGTAGACGAGCCGCTCGTCACCGAACAACATCTCTTTCCCACCCTGCAGGATTAGGCAAAACGACGGTTCATTGACGCGGGTGATTGGCTCGGTCACCATCGACTCATGGATGAACGTCATCGCCGGGACGATCGTCGGATGCACGCCGTCCCCCGGTATATGTCGTGTAATGACGTCAATCAGTTCTTGTCGTGTCTCGATGTCGTTCACCCTCCCTCTGGATTCTCCCCTTCAGTATACGGTAGATTGTTTTCTTGGACGAGGCCCGTCCACCCTGTTGAGAGGATTAGGCAAAAACACGATATGAACGCGCTAACGCTCGCCCCACATCTCGCGTCATACTGGTGGCAAAGGAGGGGAAACGACATGGAAAAGACGTATCACGTGACGGTCGAACGTGGCTTCGCGACATTGCTCACCCGTTGTGCGCATTACGCGCTTGCCCATAACGTGGCGATTCGGCTCGATTCATTCCGACTCGAACCGACGCCAGAGGCACTTGTCGAGGCGCTAGCGCTTCCGATCGGTACCTATACCGAATTACGATTGACCATCAACGATGACAGCAGCGTGGATGAATTCGAACGGTTCCTCTCCACGTATCAACTTTGAAGGAGGCAATTTCATGGAATACGTAAAACTTGGCAATACGGGACTCGATGTCTCAAGGCTCTGTCTCGGCTGTATGGGCTTTGGTGACGCGAACCGATGGATTCATGACTGGGTGCTTGATGAAGCGGCGACCCGCCCGATTATTAAACAAGCACTCGACCTCGGTATCAACTTTTTTGACACGGCGAACATCTACTCGAAAGGCACGAGCGAGGAATACGTCGGACGTGCGCTTCGGGATTATGCGAATCGGGACGAGATCGTACTCGCGACGAAAGTTCACGGTCGAATGCACGACGGTCCGAACGGTGGCGGCTTGTCGCGGAAGGCGATTCTGTCAGAAATCGACCATAGTTTGAAACGGCTCGGAACCGATTACGTCGACCTATATATCATCCACCGCTGGGACTATGACACACCAATCGAAGAGACGATGGAGGCGCTCCATGACGTCGTCAAATCCGGGAAGGCCCGCTATATCGGTGCATCGGCAATGTACGCCTGGCAGTTCCAAAAAGCGCTCCACGTGGCGGAACGAAACAACTGGACCCGGTTCGTGTCGATGCAAAACCATTTGAACTTGATTTATCGGGAAGAAGAGCGAGAAATGCTGCCGCTCTGCCAGGAAGAGAAAATCGGGATCACACCGTACAGTCCGCTCGCCTCGGGTCGCCTGACACGCGACGTATCGACCGTGACCCACCGCTCCGAGACAGACGTGATTCAACGTTCGAAGTATGACGCGACGATGGACGCCGACCGGCTCATCATCGAGCGGGTCGCCGCAATCGCTGAGACACGGGGAATTACCCGGACACAGGTCGCCCTCGCCTGGCTCTTGCAACAAGACACGGTCACCTCGCCAATCATTGGGGCGACGAAAGCGCGTCATTTAGACGAGGCGGTCGGTGCGTTGGCCGTCACGTTGACAAAAGAAGAGATGGCTTCGCTCGAAGAACCGTACATCCCACACGCGGTCGTCGGCGCGATTTGAGTCGAAATTCAACCTCAAGTCGTATAGGCGTGCTCCTTGCCGTCGGGTAAAGTAGACAGAGATGTCATATACACAAGGAGAACCGATTCATGGAACAATGGATTCAACAAATGATTGAGCAGTTCGGTTATTGGGGCGTGCTCTTCCTAATCTTTATCGAGAACGTCTTCCCCCCTATCCCGTCCGAGCTCATTTTAATATTCGGCGGCTTCTTCACGACAACGACCACGCTTACACCCGTCTGGATGATTCTCGCCGCGACGGTCGGTGCGGTCATCGGAGCCATCGTTTTGTATAGCGTCGGATTATTTTTCGACAAGGAGCGTCTCGAGTCATGGGTCGCGCGTTACGGCAAACGTCTCTTTTTGAAAGTGGATGACGTCCGCATGGCCGATCGCTGGTTCGACCGCTTTGGACCGAAACTCGTCTTTTTCGGTCGATTCGTCCCCGTCGTCCGCAGCCTCATCTCGATTCCGGCCGGCATGTCGAACATGCCGTTCGTCAAATTTTTGATGCTGACGACACTCGGGACGCTAATTTGGAACACGGTGCTCATCTTTGTCGGCGTGTACGTCGGGGAGAATTGGCAAGTGTGGCTCGGCCATATCGAGACGTATTCGCATGTCATGTATGGCGTCCTCGCCGTCATCCTGCTCGGACTAGGCGCTTTCATCGTCCGGGTCATTTGGTCACGTCGCTCTGAAAAGCATTAAGTTTGCACACTCCGAAATCGATTCGGAGTGTTTTTTTGCGGAATCGCAGTTTATTCTCTTGACTTTAAGTTCTTACAACCATAAATTATTATATAGAGTTCGCACGAACTTAAAAAGGAGGAATTATTGTTGACATTACTCATCGCCTTTTTGGTACTCGTCATCTTCATGCTCGCGCTTGACCTCGGGGTGTTCCACCGCAAGGCACACGAAGTCTCGCTCCGTGAGGCATGGACATGGACGTTCGTCTGGATTGGGATTGCACTCGCGTTCGGCGGTTGGTTGTTCTACTCGCAAGGTGGAACGGCCGCGACCGAATATGCGAGCGTTTACTTCATCGAGAAAGCACTCGCCATCGATAACGTGTTCGTGTTCTCGCTCGTTTTCGCTTACTTCGCGATTCCGCTCAAGTATCAACATAAAGTACTATTCTGGGGAATCCTTGGAGCGATTTTCTTCCGGGCCGTCTTCATCGTTGCTGGCGTGTCTCTTCTAGAGAACTTCGGTTGGATTTATTACGTATTCGGCGCCTTCCTCGTCTACACAGGTTGGATGATGTTTAAGAATATTGGCAAAGACGAGTCGCTCGAAGAAAACAAGACGATCCGTTGGCTCGAGCGTCGATTACCTATCACACAAGACATTTCGTCAGGCAAGTTCACGCAACGCATTAATGGTAAGCTGTTCTTTACGCCACTCTTCATCGCGCTCATCTTTATCGAAATTTCGGATATCGTTTTCGCCGTCGACTCAGTCGCGGCAAGCTTCGCCTACTCGCGTGACCCGTATATCATCTTTTATGCGAACATCATGGCAATCCTTGGACTCCGTAGCCTTTACTTCGTCCTCGCCAACTTGATTGACCGCTTCTATTACTTGAAGCACGGGCTCAGCTTCATGCTCGTCTTCATCGGAGCGAAGATGATTTTCGGCGACGTGTACAAGATGCCAATCTGGATGTCGCTCGGAACCATCGTCCTCGTCATCTTGATTAGTGTCGTCTATAGTTTCTATAAAACGAAACCTAATAAAGAAAGTATGCGTAAAAGAGAGGCGAGTTGACGTTCAGTCGTAAGGGTTTCGTCTATGAAAAAAGGTGGTGTAGCATGCCACAAGTTCGTTAAGTCGGAGCAATCGCTTCGGCTTTTTTTATTTTCGCTTTTCAAGTTACTATCAAGTCGAATAATCGACTCCATTTCACTTCTTTTTCACAACCAAAGTTTATACTGACAAGATGTTCTTGATGTGAGGTAAATCGACAAGGCGATGCAAGAAATCGTATGGTCGATGTCAATCAAACGTAACGTTCTCGTCCATCGTTCTCCCTGTACAATAAGAAATAGAGAACCGAACGTTGAGGAGGGAATGCATGAAGATACTAATTGTGGATGACGAGATGAAGATGCGCCGCCTGTTGCGACTCTTTCTCGAAGGCGACGGTTATACGTGTCTCGAGGCGAGCGACGCGGCCGAAGCGCTTGAACTCATGGCCGAACGTCCTGACTTAGTCTTATTGGATATCATGATGCCGGACGTGGACGGCATCACCTTCTGTCGTCAACTGAAAAAGCGGGATGCGGACTTACCCGTCGTCTTATTGACGGCGCGGTCCGACAGTGAAACGACGATTCGCGGCTTAGACGCCGGGGCCGATGACTATGTGACGAAACCGTTCGATGGGAACGTCTTACTCGCCCGGATTCGTGCCGTGTTACGCCGTAGCCGACTCACGAACGTCAGCTATGGTCCGCTGCGATATGACGAACCGAGCGGCCGTGTGCTCTATGAGGAACAAGAAGTCGTCCTAACTCCAAAAGCGACGGCGATTTTAAAATTGTTTCTCGAGCATCCGAACCGTTTGTATCATCGTATGGATTTGTACGACCTCGTCTGGCCGTACTCTTCAGAATCCGATCCCCGGACCGTCGACGCCCATATCCGCATGATTCGGGATAAGCTCGGGGAGGCTGGTTTTCCGATTGATGATTATTTGAAGACCGTGTGGGGGCGGGGATACCGCTGGGTCGAAGGGCGGGATCCATCATGATGGCTTGGCGAAATAGTCTCCCGTTTCGAATCAGTCTCGTCTTTTTATTGACGACACTACTCATTGAAAGCGTCTTGTTCATCCTTTTGTATCACACGTTGCTCGGGGAGCGGGTCGTCGAGGAGATGGACCGGCTCGAGTCACGGGCAGAAAGCCACGCGAGTGTACTGGCGATGAGTTTTGACGAAGAGACAATTTCGCATGTCGCGACGATGGAAAGCGAAACCGACACGAAAGTCGCCATCGTCGCACCGGATCAGACGGTACTCGACACATCCGATCGCTTCCCGGACGTCTTGTCAGGGTTCATCGGTGATGCTTCTAATCCGACTACGCTCGATGAGACAGTCGTGCTTGAGACGGACTGGGAAAATAAGCCGTATCTCGCCGTTCGGACGCCGATCGAGTCGATGGATGGGGCGACACGGTATGGCTATGTGTACATGTTCCTACCGACCGAAATCATCCACGGCATCAGCCACCGCTTACAGGTTCGCTTCCTGTACATCACCGCTATCGCGCTCATCGTCACGGCATTGACGTTCCTCTTGCTCAGTCGACTCATTTCGAATCCGATTCAGCAACTTCGCCGAGCGACCGAGAACGTGTTGACGCGACCGGATCAGCTCACCCTCCCGACGTCACGTGTCGATGAGATCGGGGAACTCGCCCGCTCCATTGAATCGATGTCTCTCGAGCTGGTGCGTTTAAAAAATGAGCGCAATCAATTTCTTTCCAATCTCGCCCACGAGATCAAAACACCACTCACGTATTTACAAGGGTACGCCGAGATTGCATCCAAACCTCAAACACCCATCGCACTGAAGGAGCAATCGATTCAAACGATTTTAGAGGAGAGCCAAGCATTAACGGAACTCGTCGAGAATGCGTTTCAGCTCGCTCAACTTGACGAGAACACGTTCACACTCCACAAGGAGGACATCATGGTTTCAGAACTATGTGTTGATTTGACCTGTGTCCTTACTTCCATGTTTCGGGTCACCCCGATCACGTTCGAGAGTCGCCTTGCGAATATGGCCGATGTGCCGCTTTGCATCGACCATAGTCGAATCATCCAAGTGTTTCGTGCGCTCGGACATAACGCCATCGAGCATAGCGGGGCGACGCATGTCACTCTCGATGGCGCTTTGAAACAAGACACGATGCGATTCACCATCCGAGATGACGGCAGAGGCATCCCTGAGGAAGACGTGCCGTATATTTTCGAACGTCTCTATCGCGTCGAAAAGTCCCGCTCGAGACGAACGGGTGGAAGCGGGCTCGGACTCGCCATCGCCCAACAAATTATCGAATATCATAAAGGGACGCTTCGTGTCGCTTCGGATTGCTCAGGTACGACTTTCACGATCGTACTCCCGCTCCAAACAAAAT
>NZ_JNAA01000093.1:0-771 GCF_000696055.1 Exiguobacterium sp. AB2 | reverse complement strand
GAGAGAACAATCTCTTAAAAAACAGGTTGACATTATGTTGAGATAATGTTAATCTACTATATGTCTGGTGGCGATAGCGAAGCGGCCACACCCGTTCCCATGCCGAACACGGAAGTTAAGCGCTTCAGCGCCGAAAGTAGTTGGGGGTCTCCCCCTGTGAGGATAGGACGTTGCCAGGCATTACATATTTGGAGGATTAGCTCAGCTGGGAGAGCACCTGCCTTACAAGCAGGGGGTCGGCGGTTCGATCCCGTCATCCTCCACCATTTACACCTGCCGGTGTAGCTCAGTTGGTAGAGCATCTGACTTGTAATCAGAGGGTCGAGGGTTCGAATCCTTTCGCCGGCACCATTTTTTTAAAAGTCTACCGCATAAATTATACCTTGCCGGGGTGGCGGAATTGGTAGACGCACAGGACTTAAAATCCTGCGAGGGTTTCCTCGTGCCGGTTCAAGTCCGGCCCTCGGTACCATTTATAAACATCCATGAAGGATCATTCGTCTCGCACCCTTAGCTCAGCTGGATAGAGCGTTAGACTACGAATCTAAAGGCCGGGAGTTCGAATCTCTCAGGGTGCACCATTTTTTTCGGGAAGTAGCTCAGCTTGGTAGAGCACTTGGTTTGGGACCAAGGGGTCGCAGGTTCGAATCCTGTCTTCCCGACCATCATACCTTTATGGGGCCTTAGCTCAGCTGGGAGAGCGCCTGCCTTGCACGCAGGAGGTCAGCGGTTCGATCCCGCTAGGCTCCACCAATTTATTTTTATGACGAA
>NZ_JNAA01000092.1:0-4788 GCF_000696055.1 Exiguobacterium sp. AB2 | reverse complement strand
GCGGATGGCTTGTGCCATCCGCCTAGTCAGCTGTCATGTTCCATCCGTTTTCGCTTCACTAGGAAACCGAGGTACGGGAGTCCGGTGAAGATGAGCCCGATCGTGATGAGCAGATGGACCACAAAGAGCGCCGTCGCCATCACACTCGACCAATCGACTTGTATCAACAGGAGCAAGCCGAGCCACACGGCGAGAAACGTGAGCGCCGCCCGCCCCATCTGGCGCTCTTCTGTCGCGTACTTCGCGATCATCGTCTCCCGGTCTGAATAGATCGGCCGCGCTCCGGGACGGCCTTTGAAGATGTGAATCTCGTCCCCGGTCGATGTCACGTGCTCCCACCCGCTCGATGCGAACATCTCGAAATACTCTTCGTCCGGACGCGTACGGTAATCGAGGCTGTACTGGACGTCTGCCGGTTCGCCTTCGACCAATGAATAACCGAGTGGTGCGAACTTTTCTAAGTGCCAGCCCCGAGCTGCCATCTGTTCGAGCTTTCGCATCTCACGCTCTTCGGCAAATGCGAGCCCCCAGCTCGACATGTACTTCCGTTTCATACGTGTCCCTCCCCTTCTAAGATGAATCGTGCGTCCTCGACAATCGCTTGGCGTCGTCTCACATCATCGCAGAGCAAATCGCGCCCCGCATCTGTGATCAAGTAACTCTTCTTCTTGCCGTCTCCGTCGAGCGGAGCGATGAGCCCTGCAGCGACGAGCTTCTTGATGATCGTGTACATCGAAGCCGGTCCGATTTGCATTCGGCCCGCCGTCAACTCCTCGACGAACTGCATAATCAAGTAGCCATGTCGCGGCTCGGTCAAGGCGAGCAAAATATAGAACATACTATCAGTCAATTCACCGAGCTCAATCGTGTCATTCCGTGGCATATGACCACCCCCTATATCATTCAACGATATACTTCTTACTCTCACTATATATCGTTGAATGATATATGTCAATGAATGATATAAAAAAAGCCACGGACGAATTCGTCCGTGACGTTGTCAACTCGTTACATAATCCAGGTCGTGCAAAATGTAGGCCAAGAAGAAAATCATACTCGGGTTCTCATAGCGCATCTGCACTTTGCGCAGCTGTTCCCGGTAGATGACCTCATACTCGGCCCCGTTCATCTTCCGCTCCATGTTCATCTTGATGAGGGCGTCGAGCTTGTCCATCATGTCGACGAGCTTGCCTTCATACGTGTCATCTTTCGAGTCGGCCATGTAGCGTCGGAACGCCGGCTGCATATAGTCCGGGAGGAGTGACAAGAGCGCCTCGCTCTCGGCTCGTTCATACGCCTCGAACGCCTGTCCGGTCTCCGTCGTCGCGTGCTTCACCGGACCGAGCACGTCCCCGGTCACCCCTTCAACGAGGTCATGACAAAGCAAGCGCGCGACGAGTTCCGCCACATCGACGTCGACGCCGTACTTCTTCCGCTCCAACAGTCCGCTGAACATGCCGAGCGCCGCCGCCCGGAAGCCGTGAATCGCGTCGTTGTCGTCAATCGTGTTGAAGCGACCCTTCCAACGCCTCACGCTGTCCATGCGCATGACGTTCTCGATGAACGTCGCCACTTCCGTCTCTTGTTCGACTTGATCGTATAGCCAGCGGACGGAAGCGAGCGGGTGCTCCCGGAGCGCCGCCTTCATCTCCTCGAGCTTCGCGACGAAGTGCGGCGACCCGTGCGCGACCTCGCGACGGACGAACAACATCGCATCGAACGAGTCGATGCCGTCGACGATCCGTCCCTCGAACGAGTCGTCCTCCGCCTCGACGAGGAAGCGGTAGAAGTCAGGTCGGAGCGACTGCGATAATAAGTCGACGAGACCGAGGCTCGCCGTCCGCTCCATCCGCTCGATATGTTCTTTTAGCGTCGGCTCTTTTTTCGTCCGGTGCATGATCGGACCCGTCTGGACCTCGTTCATATCGTGAAAGAGCGCCTTACCTAACACATCGAGCAAGTTGACGGGACGTCCTTTTTGTTCTTCATAATAAGCCGCGATCAAACTGAAGACCGCGACGCGAAAACTATGGCTCGCCGCATTGTCGTGATAGTGCGGCGCATATTCGTCCCACCGTTGGACGTTTTGCATGCGTGTCATCTTGCGGATGAACGTTCCGTTATGCATCAAACCCCTCCTTGTTTATTCAATCGTTCCCACGTGTCGTCGTGACAGACGACGTAGAGTGTATCGCTCGCCTCGAGCTTTGTGTCGAGCACGGTCGCATAATCGAGCCGGTCGTTGACGGCCATGAGCGTGACGCCCTGGCCGAGCAACGCCTCGGCCGCCGCCCGAATCGTCGTCCATTCCGGGCGCGGTGCGAGTGCCTGGATGTTGCCACCCGACTGCTTGCTCAAAAGTTGCCGAAAAATCGACGTCGTCCCCGGTTGGAGCGTCGCCTTCGCCATGAGGAGCGACACCGAGTCGTTCGCCAAGATGAAGTCGTCGATGCGGACGTGTTTAAACTTTGAGATGTTCCGCTCTTCACACACCTCGACGACCGTATGCAAATCGACGCCTTGTGTTTGCGACAGCGCCTCGACGGCCGAAGCGATGAGGAGCGACTTCCCGTCGGCGAGCAACGACTCGGCGATCCGGGCGTCCGCGAAGATGGCGACGCGGCGCGCACGGAGAATGTTCGCCTGCAGGAGCACCGTCTCGTCCGAGGCATCCCCATGCACGTAATGGACGCGGTCATGATCATACGGTTCTTCTTTTAATTGGTCAATCAAGACGATGTCCGCGTTCGGCTCGTAGCCGAGCACTTCGTCAATCGCCTTCTTCGTCTTCGGTGACCACCCGATATAGACGTAATGGCCTTCTCCTCGATACATGAGTTTCCCCTCCCGTTTTAACCGTTGAAACGTCGCACCGACTTCAACGAGTTTACCAATCAACGCCCCGATAATCCCGATCCCAAACAGGAACAAGAAAATCCCGAGCCAACGCCCCGCGACCGAGGACGGGAAAAAGTCCCCATATCCGACCGTGGTCAGCGTCGTCATCGTCCACCAAAACGAGTCGAACAGGGACGGGAACGTCTCCGGCTCCACCCAATGTCCGACGAGCGTGCCCGTCAAAATGATGACGAGCGAGGCGAGTACGATGTTTAAAAAAGATAGCTTGGACAACCCGCGCCAGACACGAAAAAAGATATGCACTGAAATCACTCGCTTTCTCGGATATACTAGTAACAACTCAATTGGTTTACGAAACCCGTCTCGACTCGGTTCCGTATAGAAAGAAAAAAGAAAGGACTGACTTATGGATTCCATCGTTTTAGAATACCGACTCTATAAAAATGAGCTGTCGTTCGAACCGCTCTACCATTATACATCGCTCGGGCTCGATGAAGTACTCGCCCGCCGCGAATGTGAGTTTTTCGTCAAGGACGGCATGACGTACAAGCAACGCTCGTCCGCACTCGAAGGCGAGCAGTACTTTTTGATTTACGTCGATCGCTATACAGAAGGCCCGGTCGACAAGAAAGAGACCGACGACATCAAAGTCGAGATTCGCACGCTCGACGACCGGTTCGACAACCCGCTCCTTGAGGCGTACTACGTCGACCGTCATTTAGACGCCCTCGCCATGCTCGGTAGCCAGTACGTGTATGTCGGCGGCAACGAATACGAACGTGACTCAGCCGAAACGGATGAGGACCGTGGCACGTATGTGATCTATGTCACCCCGACCGGTTATACATTGGAGGAAACAACATGAAGACAAGCAAAAAAATCTTGAGCGGCCTCTCCGCCGCTGTATTGACCGCCTCCCTCGCCGCTTGCGGGATGGACGAGACGGAACAAGCTACGCTTCCGGACGAGCCGACCGGTTACGAGTGCGACGATTGGGAATGGGATGCAGAAACCGAGTCCTACTATTGTGACGACCGTCGTTCCCCGCACTTCGGTAGCTTCTTCTTACTCGGCAGCCTGTTCAATTCCAAGAGCGCATTGAAAAACTCGGCGACGTATCAAAACTATCGCTCGAACGGCGGAGCGAGTAGCATCACGCCGAACCGGTCGAATCCGGGCTCAAACTCCGGTCTCGGTAGCGGCTCAAAAGGCGGTTTCGGCGGATGAACCGAGACGCCTTGTTCGCGCAAGTCCCTTATTTTTGGCCGGACTTGAACGAGGAAGAGTATGCGCTCTATGACTGCCTCGTCTACTCAAGAGACGAGGTCGAGCGGATTCGCGCGGCGACACGTGACGTCGACACCATTTTCCGCAAGGCGAACCGCCTGCTCCGGACGCTCCCAGACGAGACGCTCCGTCTGCTCGGCTACCCGGAGGCGAGCCTGCCGTTCCTTCGAGACAAGGCGATTCCGCAAGAGACGATTATCGGTCGCTATGACTGGATCGTGAAGAACGGCATGCTCAAGCTGATGGAGTTCAACGCCGACACGCCAACGTTCATCAAAGAACTGTTCGACGTGAACCGATACGTGACGACAGAGTTTGAGCTGGATGACCCGAACGCCGGGGCGACTGAATTGCTTCGAAGTGAATTGCGAAAAGCAGTCATCGCTGCGTGGCAGCGACTACAAAAAGACGGGACACCGAAAATCGTTTTCACGGCTCACGACGACAACATTGAAGATAAATGGACGACGCGTTTCCTGCAAGAGACGCTCGACCTACCGTCCGAGTTCGTTGCCCTGCACGAACTTCTCGTCGAAGAGGATAGGGTGTATACGCCTTCGGGTGAACGGATCGACGTCTTGTATCGGCAGACGTATCCGATTGAGCATTTGGTCGACGACCTAGCACCGGACGGGACACAGA
>NZ_JNAA01000090.1:0-2310 GCF_000696055.1 Exiguobacterium sp. AB2 | reverse complement strand
TAAATCGTCTTTAGACAGGCGATGCCCCTTGTAATCAATCGCATATTCGACGCCTCCATCTTGCCAGCTCACCATTTGAGTGTCGTCCACGTCATTGAAATAAGCGTTTGACCCATCCCCTAATGTGACAGGTTCGTCCCACGTCGCGACATGGTTCCAGCCGAGGTCTGTCGTCGCCCAGACGGTCAACTGTTCCGTGTCGTTTTTATAGACGAGACGAGCCTGATTTAATTGAATCACGTTGCCGTATGTATCCGTCGATTTTAGAGGGAGATAGGTCGGCTCCGAAACTTCAAACGGAATAAAAGCGGTCGTGAAAGCGATAGGAAGAGGGACTGAACTGCGACCGATGAGTAGCAGTATGAAGGCGAATCCGAACAGATAAAGAAAGACACGTCTATTTTTTCTTCGTTCATTTGATGGAAACATACAAGGCTACTCCTTTTGAACAATTGATTGAATCTGCGTTCCTCAGTAACAAATGTCACAGCTTTTTCATCGCAACGTGCTTTACACTCGACATAGAAGGAGTGAAGCACAATGAAATGGATGATTCCAAAACAGCATGGTGCCTGGTCGATGCTGATTTTACCGTTTTTACTTGGTGGCATCGTCGGCGGCTGGACGCTCGCACACATCCCGTTCGCCATCGCCTGGCTGTTCGTCTACATGGGTACGTTTTTCTTGTTCCAATACGTGAAGCAACGGAAAAAGTCGCAAGAACTGCTCCGTACAGTCACCCTCTATCTCTTAATTGCAATCATCGCCGCGCTCCCAGTCTTCCTGACCGAATGGCGTCTCATTTGGTTCGTCTTTGCGATGCTGCCGTTCGGTCTCGTCAACGCGTATTTCGCTAAAATGAAGGACGAGCGCAACGTTTGGAACGACGTCAGTGCCGTCACCTCGTTTTGCATCGGCGGGGTGGCCAGCTATTACCTCGGGGCGCGCGTCGTGGACGGGACGATGGTATGGCTATTCGTCTTACCGTACTTCTACTTTCTTGGCAGCATCTTTTACGTGAAGACGATGATTCGAGAGAAGAAGAGCCAAACGTATCGAAACGTGTCGTGGGGCTACCACGTCTTGCTCGTCATGGCTTTCATCGTGCTCGGTAATCCGTTACTTGCGTTGGCCTATGCGCCGAGTCTCATCCGAGCGATTGGTTTTTACGGGAAACAAGTCCCGATTATGCGCATTGGCATCATTGAAATCGCGAATTCTGTGTTCGTCCTAATCTGTCTGAGCGCCTATTTATATGTATAGAAGGGGAGACCCTTCTTTTTTTAGTCGCTCGACGACGTACTCGAGATGACGGCCACTGTCGCGGCGGCCGTCGCCGCTTGTTGCATCGCGAGCAGATGGGCGAACGTTCCATGAAGTAGCAGTTCGCTCGCCTCTTCGGTAATGGTGTCGGCGGCGACGAGCTGCAAGGCGATGGTTAACGCATGCGTGTTGAACCAACGCTGCTTCTCGGTTTCGGCACCGACGATGTCGGCCACGGCCTGGACCGTTTCGTCGGTCGGCTCGGTGACGATTGTTAGCAGGGCGAGCGGTGGCAGATGTTCGTTTCGGACGGTGATCTTTTGCCGTTGGAGCCGCTCTCGCCAATCGAGGAAGCGTGTGACGGCATCGGTCGGGTCGAGTTCACTGAAGGTGAGCAAGTGCGAAACGAGCTGGAGTTCGTTCGAGCGGGACATGTGGACCTTCAATGCCTCGTAGTACGCCTCGATGCGTTCATTCAAAGTGCTATGGTCGTCAAACGCTTGGACGAGGACGAGGGCGGACAATAAATCTTCTTCGCTCGTCAGCCACGGATGATGTTGTTTGAACGTTTGATAGAGGGCCGTCGCCTCGTCGAGTCGGCGTTCCGGGTCGTCGACGTTCAGCAGTTGACTCGCGATGAACGGACGCAACGTGCTGTAACGGAAATGTTTCCGGTCGAGTAATTGATCGAGGCGTAGTGCCTCGTCGATTGCCGGGGCGACGTCTTCATATTTGGCGTCAAGGAATGAGAACCAGACGAGACTGTTCGTTCCGCGGAACTTTGAGAACATGCCTGTCCTTTGTTTTAAGGCGGCCTGCGCTTGTTCAAACCTGGATGGGTCGAACGGGGCATCGTGAATGGCATAATGGATGGCCATCAACCGCCGGAAGTCATCGGTGAGCGACCATTTGGTGGCTTGTTTGATTGCATCGAGTGTCTCAACGTAACGGGTGTAACGCGTCGTCATCGTACATTCCCCCTTTTTATACGTATACGGACCACCACGAAAAATGATTCAAAAAACCGCCACGGGATTTTTGAGGGCA
>NZ_JNAA01000089.1:0-4117 GCF_000696055.1 Exiguobacterium sp. AB2 | reverse complement strand
TTGTAGCGAAGCGACTTCAAACTCGAGAACAATCCGATCGTCGTCGCTCGTTGCAACGGTGGTGTCGATGTATGCGCTTGTTCCAAGTTATAGTTCGGCACACGGGGGCTCAAGTGATGGACGTGGTGGAAGCCGATGTTCCCCGTTACCCACTGCAGCACTCTCGGCAACTCGTAGTACGAACTCCCCTCAATCGCCGCCTTGACGTAATCCCACTCACTCTCGTCTTCGAAATATGAGTCTTCGAACGTGTGTTGGACGTAGAACAGCCAAATGCCGAGAAGCCCGGCTGTGAACATCGTGATTCCTTGGACAATGAGAAACGCCTGCCACCCGACCAGGGCGATCATGCCGGCGTATAAGACAACGAGGGATGCGTTAATGACGTGTGTATTGATGCGTTCTTTTTTTCGAGCGTCTTTCCGGTTGAAGCGGCTCGTGATGAGAATCAAATATAACGGTCCAAGTCCGAACATAACGAGCGGATTGCGATATAGACGGTATTGAAGACGCGTCCATTTCGAAGCTTCGACGTATTCCTCAATCGTCATGACCCAAATGTCCCCGACGCCCCGCTTATCCAAATTTCCACTTGAGGCGTGATGAATCGAATGTTCCCGTTTCCACTTCTCATAAGGGAATAACGTCAACACACCCATGATCGTGCCGACGATGTTATTGGCTTTTCTATTTTTAAAGAACGACCCGTGCGTGCAATCATGAAAAATGATAAACATACGGACGACGAAACCAGCTGCGACGATCGCGAGCGGAATCGTCAAAAACACAGAGATGTCGAGCGCCTGATACGCGAGAAACCATGCTGCCAAAAACGGTAAGATTGTATTGATCATTTGCCGGACACTCTTCTTCACGTCCGCCTTCTCGAACGGCGAGACGTGCTCTCGGAGCTGGGCAATCTTTTCTTTACTCATATTCGTTCATTCCTCCTACACTACATAAACCACACTACGACGACAGTAAGATGAATCATCGTCCGATTTGAAAATCGTATAACGAGTCATTTATTAACACCAGGTAATTATACCACATATTATTTTTATTGTTTGATTATTTCAAATTTAATTATTTCAATTAAATCCCTTTTATAGAATTAAAAACATAATAAGTATGATAAAATCCAACGTGTAGCAAATGAAATGAGGTGGGTACTTTGAGAAAACGAATATTTACACGACAGCGTGTCACCTTTCTATCGATTGCTTTCATCATCTTACTTCCGATTCTAGTCGTCGGGTATACCTTCTATACAAATATGAGCCAAGGTATGCAGAACGAGGCGTTAGAGGACAAATACGCAGATCGTGTCAGAGAGTTGCAGATTGAGGTATCTAAAGGAGATCCGTTCAATCGGCGTGGAAACGCGACCGATCGGACCCGTGTCGAGCTCCTTGCACGTTACGATCTTGACAATTTGAGTCGGACGACATTAGTAAAGAACATGCATTTGATGACTCATCAGAAAATCTCGGCCCGCTCGAAATGGGGCGCGATTCCGATGTCGGAAGAAAACATCACGGCTTCGGCTGAGTACCTTACCTTGCTAGAGAGAAACAATCAGATTGGTCCGAACGTGTATAAGGAATTGCGGGCCATGCTCGATAATTGGGCGCGTGACGACTTCAGTCAGGCTGATGTCGAGCAAGACCAGTTGCTGCGTTTGCTAAATGCCAATCGTGGTTTCTCCAACGGTTTAGCTACACCTTTCGAGGAAGAGTTGTATATTTTGAATAACTTTGGGCCTGACTATTTGGATACGTTGACATCAACTTTAGATGAGACTGAATGAACTTTATAAATTCAAAATAGCCACGAATGACTTCATCTACTCAGTCATCCGTGGCTATTTGAATCATTTATTTTTTCTTCAATGCTTCTCCATCAATACAGTCCTTAAAAGTACATCCTTAGAAATAGAACTTTGTAGTAAGATTAATTTTCTGCTTTTTCCATCGGTTTTAAATTGATGGTATATACATATTTTTCTCCAAAATTATTCAAAATGAATAGCTCTTCTTCTTCCGGTGTAGCCAAGCCATTAGAGTAACCGATTTTTGCACCCATTCCATCCAGCATATAATCCTGATCTTTATCAATGTTGCTAAAGTCAGCTTGTTCCCATTGTTCGATGATTTTCCCGAGCTTGGTGTAGTCGTTTAAATTTAATTTGTTCTTTTTCCGAGCAAGTTCTAAATACGCTCGAACCTCACGAATATTCTCGTGAGACATTAGGATTGCACCGTATTTTTTATCAGCGGAAATTTTCTGGTGAGTCATTTCGTGCATGACTCGAACTAGGTTAGACTTGTTGAGTTTCTCTAAATCATCAAACACTAATCCGGTTTCAAGTTTTGGGTTGATTTTATGAACCGCATTTGGACGACCTGGTGGGTTCGCCTCAAGGAACCGCTTAAGTTCTTTAGCTCGATCAAGTTCATCTCCTTCAAGCTCTTCATCGATGGAATATGACGAACTTGAAGAAAATCCGTAAAAAAAATAAACAACTGAAGAAATTAATATCGTTACGGTGACTATCGTGAAGAGTAAAATGAACCACCTTTTTTTCTTTATCATAACTGTACCTCCCCACATAAATCATTCCCGTAAATTGTAACATACATAGGAATTATGTTACTCCTAATAAAAGTTATAATTTTGAAATTATTTCTCCTTTAACCAATCAAGATTGCAATATTTTCATTCTCTAATATAAAGTAATCGTATAAATAAAAAAAGACCCTAGCCTCAGCTAGGATCTACGGATACCGGTGGTCGGAGTCGAACCGACACTCCAGAGGAACACGATTTTGAGTCGTGCGCGTCTACCAATTCCGCCACACCGGCATATTATGTTGGAGGCGCCAGTCGGAATCGAACCGACGATAGAGGAGTTGCAGTCCTCTGCCTTACCACTTGGCTATGGCGCCAAAGAATGGAGCGGAAGACGGGATTCGAACCCGCGACCCCGACCTTGGCAAGGTCGTATTCTACCACTGAACTACTTCCGCATAGTTGGCTGGGCTGGAAGGGATCGAACCTTCGCATGTCGGAATCAAAATCCGATGCCTTACCACTTGGCTACAGCCCAATAAAATGGGGCGACTGAAGGGAATTGAACCCTCGAATGCCGGAATCACAATCCGGTGCGTTAACCACTTCGCCACAATCGCCATAATATTAAAGCAGGGGCAGCAGGAATCGAACCCGCGCTGACGGTTTTGGAGACCGTAGTTCTACCGCTAAACTATGCCCCTAAGTGGTGGGGGGGGCGGATTCGAACCGCCGAACCCGAGGGAGCGGATTTACAGTCCGCCGCGTTTAGCCACTTCGCTACCCCCCCACATGGTGGCTTTGGACGGAATCGAACCGCCGACACAAGGATTTTCAGTCCTTTGCTCTACCAACTGAGCTACAAAGCCATGTATGTAAGTCTTTAAATTAAAAATGGCGGTCCTGACGGGGGTCGAACCCGCGATCTCCTGCGTGACAGGCAGGCATGTTAACCACTACACCACAGGACCACACTAATTGCGGGGGCTGGATTTGAACCAACGACCTTCGGGTTATGAGCCCGACGAGCTACCAGACTGCTCCACCCCGCGACGATATAAAAAATAAATGGTGACCCGTACGGGATTCGAACCCGTGTTACCGCCGTGAAAGGGCGGTGTCTTAACCGCTTGACCAACGGGCCTTGTTGTATTGAAAAACTGGCGGAGAGCAAGGGATTCGAACCCTTGAGACGGTTTTGCCGCCTACACGAATTCCAATCGTGCTCCTTCGGCCACTCGGACAGCTCTCCAAAAAGAGAAAAGTGGCTCCGCAAGTAGGATTTGAACCTACGACCTACCGGTTAACAGCCGGTTGCTCTACCACTGAGCTATTGCGGAACGATCTTGCCTGGCAACGTCCTATCCTCACAGGGGGAGACCCCCAACTACTTTCGGCGCTGAAGCGCTTAACTTCCGTGTTCGGCATGGGAACGGGTGTGGCCGCTTCGCTATCGCCACCAGACAAGTATTATATTAACATCATTTAAGGATAACGTCAATATGTTTTAAGAGATTGTTCTCTCAAAACTGAAGATTCACCAATA
>NZ_JNAA01000088.1:0-1357 GCF_000696055.1 Exiguobacterium sp. AB2 | reverse complement strand
TGGACGCGGGGTCTTATTATTCTAAAAAAGCTTGAAATTGCCGTACGAACTGTGTAACATACTATGTGTAACGCCTCTGTAGGTTAGTGGCAGACCTCAGCAATGGTAATGCTGCAGCACGAGTTCGATTCTCGTCGGAGGCATCAAAAACACCGCTCAACCAAGCGGTTCAGAGCACTTCCTGTTTATGACAGGAGGTGCTTTTGTTTATTCGTTCACAGTTTGTGCCCAAAAGCGGTTTTTCAGACGATTTTGATTGATTTGAAAAATCAGATATCTCTGACAAATTATCCGTCCATCGATGCCATGGCCTATCAGTCTTCTGGTTTAAAGCGACATCGTGATTTACTCATGCGTGACCTCTTTGTGACTTGAGGTCACATATTGAATCGTAGCCAGGAGTGTAACTTTGATAGACGACAAAAAACGCCCCGGAGGACGCTTAGATGCCCGTACTCAACTGAATTGCCTGTCATCAATTATGAAGGGTATCGCTAGCAATCTGAGTGGTGTATGACCACATCCCAATCAGATGAATCGCTCTCATCCAAAACTCGGGTGAGAGCTTTTCCATTCAGTCATGGAAACTGTGTTGACACGGTTTCCGTTCCTCTATAAACTTGAAAAGTTAAAAGTACCTATTGATTCGGAAGGAGCAACATCCCAATGCTTAATGAATGGTTATGGATTCCTTCTGCCTTGCTCACGCTCAGCCTGCTCGTCCTCAGCTATAAGCTGTTCGGACGTGTCGGGCTGTTCGCCTGGATCGCGATGGCCTCGGTCGTCGCCAACATCCAAGTGACGCAGCAGATTGTAATCGGCGGTTTCATCTTCACACTCGGGAATATCGTCTACGGTTCCCTTTATTTAGCGACAGACATCTTGAATGAGAAATACGGGCGTCATACGGCGCGTAAAGGCGTCTGGCTCGGTTTCTTCATCTTGATCGTGTCGACGGTGCTCATGCAGTTCGCCTTGCTTTATGAACCGTTCGAAGAAGCGCTCTTCATGCATGAGAGTTTCGAGGCGTTGTTCTCAATGCTCCCGCTCATCACGCTTGGTAGCCTCGCCGCGTACCTCGTCTCGCAGCTGTTCGACGTCTTCATCTACTCGAAGATTCGGGCGAAGACCGGTGAGAAGAAACTATGGCTCCGGACGACCGGTTCGACCGTCGTCTCCCAGTTCATCGACACGCTCACGTTCTGTACGATCGCCTTTTGGGGTATGGAATGGGGCATCTGGTGGAACATCTTCGTCACGACATACGTCGCGAAGTTCGTGATTGCCTGGATGGCCACACCGTTCATGTATTATGCGAAACGGACGAAGCCACAAGAAGACGAGGCCGAGAAGGCCG
>NZ_JNAA01000087.1:0-7639 GCF_000696055.1 Exiguobacterium sp. AB2 | reverse complement strand
TCTCTCGCTACGAATAGCGAGAGATTTTTTGTCGTTACTTGACGACGTGGATTGGCATACCGATTGCGATTTCTGCAGCTTCCATTGCCATCTCACCGAGTGATGGGTGAGCGTGGATTGTAAGTGCGATATCTTCAGCCGTCATACCTGCTTCGATGGCGAGGCCGAGCTCGGCGATCATATCAGAAGCGCCTGTACCCGCGATTTGAGCACCGATCAAGAGACCGTCCTCTTTACGCGTGATGAGCTTCATGAAGCCGTCTGGCTCGTCGAGAGCGAGGGCACGACCGTTTGCAGCGAATGGGAATTTCGACACTGTGATGTCGAGTCCTTCTTCTTTTGCGAGCGGCTCTGTGTAACCGACTGTCGCGAGCTCAGGGTCAGTGAAGACGACCGCTGGGATTGCTGAGTAGTCGAGGTACGCAGGCTTGCCTGCAGCTGCTTCTGCCGCGATTTTCGCTTCATACGAAGCTTTGTGCGCGAGCGGTGGTCCCGGTACGATGTCACCGATCGCGTAGATGTTTTCATTCGACGTCTTGCACTGGTCGTCGATTTCGATGATGCCGCGGTCGCTGACTTTCACTTCCGCGTTCTCAAGACCGATATCACCAGTGTTTGGACGACGGCCGACTGTGACGAGGACGTAGTCCGCTTCCACAGATTGCTCTTCGCCGTTCACTTCAAACTTAACCGTTACGCCGTCTTCTGTCTCTTCGACGCCTTTGGCAAGCGCGTTCGTGTGAATCGTGACGTTCCCTTTTTGTTTGAGCTTCTTCTTGACGATTTGCGTCATTTGCGGCTCGAAGCCAGACAAGATGTCGCTAGCGCCTTCAACGACGACGACTTCTGTATCGAAGTTCGCGTACGCTGTTCCAAGCTCCATACCGATGTATCCGCCGCCGATGACGACGAGCTTTTTCGGTACTTCTGGAAGCGCCAATGCGCCAGTTGAAGAAAGGACGCGTTTTGACCATTTGAACGATGGAATCTCGATTGGTGTCGAACCAGTCGCGATGATCGCTTTTTTGAACTTGTAAGGAGTCGAGCTGTCTTCTGTGATGACACGGACTGTGTCTTCAGATGCGAAGAACGCTTCCCCTTGCACGATTTCAATCTTGTTGCCTTTCAAGAGGCCTTTAACGCCGCCAGTCAACTTGTTGACGACCGACTGTTTCCAGTCTTGGACTTTCGTGAAGTCGACAGCAACGTTATCCGACGTGATCCCCATTGATGAGTGACCTTTCGCGTGCTGGAAGTTGTGACCAGCCGTGATTAACGCTTTTGACGGGATACATCCGACGTTCAAGCAGACGCCGCCGAAGTTACCCTTCTCGACGATCGTCACTTTGAGGCCGAGTTGCGCGCCACGGATGGCTGCGACGTATCCGCCAGGACCGGCACCGATGACGATTAAATCAGTTTCTTGTGCGAATTCTCCTACTACCATGTTCTTATCCCTCCATCATTAGAAGTGCTGGATCTTGAAGCAAACGTTTCACCATGTTGAGTGCGTTTTGAGCAGTCGCACCGTCGATGAGGCGGTGGTCAAAGCTGAATGAAAGCGCGAGCACTGGTGCTGCAACGATTTCGCCGTCTTTGACGACAGCTTTTTCAGCGATGCGGCCGATACCGAGAATCGCAACTTCTGGGTGGTTGATGACAGGTGTGAACCATTGTCCACCAGCAGAACCGATGTTCGTGATTGTGATCGATCCGCCTTTCATGTCGTCCCCAGCGAGTTTACCTTCACGTGCTTTACCGGCAAGCTCATTGATGTTTGTAGCAAGTGCATAGATTGATTTACGGTCTGCTTCTTTGACGACAGGAACGACGAGGCCGTTGTCCGTGTCAGCAGCGATACCGATGTTGTAGTAGTTTTTGTAGACGATTTCTTCGTTCACATCGTCGATTGATGCGTTGATCGCTGGGTAAGCTTTCGCTGCAGCTGTCAATGCTTTCACAACGAACGGCAAGTACGTGAGTTTCACGCCTTGGTCAGCAGCCACTTGTTTGAACTCTTTACGGAGTGCGACGAGTTTCGTGACGTCGACTTCGTCCATGAGTGTAACGTGTGGAGCTGTATGCTTCGAGTTGACCATTGCTTTCGAGATCGCTTTACGGATTCCACGGATCTTCTCACGCGTTTCGAGTTCAGGTGTAGCTGACTCGTAAGGCTTGATTTCCGTTTTCGCTGCCGCTGCCGGAGCTACAGATTCTGTTTTCTCTGTTGTAGCTTCTGCTGCTGGTGCTTCACCGTTAGCGAACGCATCGATGTCTTCTTTCAAGACGCGACCGTTATCGCCTGAACCTTTGACTTCACGGATGTCGACGCCTTTTTCGCGAGCGTACTTGCGAATCGAAGGCATCGCGATGACGCGCTCCGACTTGTGAAGTTGAACTTCACGCGGGCCGTCTTCTTTCACGTCAGCTTGAACTGTCTCTTCAGTCTTCTCTTCAGCTTTTGGCTGTTCAGGAGCTGCTTCCTCTTCGCCTGCTGGCGCGTCACCTTCGATGTCGAACGTGATGAGGACGTCACCGACGACGGCAACTGTTCCTTCAGAGACTTTGACTTCTTTGACTGTTCCATCAACTGGAGCTGGGATTTCAACGACAGCCTTGTCGTTTTGTACTTCGAGGAGGATATCATCCTCTTTTACTGTGTCCCCGTCTTTTACGAACCACTTGACGATTTCACCTTCGTGAATTCCTTCACCGATGTCTGGTAATTTAAATTCAAATACTGCCACTGGTTTTTCCTCCCATCAAATAATCATGTAAACACGACGAGGGAGACAATTCTCCCTCATCGCCAAATGAACACGATCAGAAGTTGATAACTTCCTTAACTTTTGCAACGACATCTTTATGGTCAGGTAACCATGCGTCTTCTCCTTGTGCGAAGGCGAAAACTGTGTCAGGTGCAGTCACACGAAGCACTGGTGCTTCGAGGTGAAGAATTGCGCGTTCTTGAATTTCAGTTACAACGTTTGCCGCGATACCTGCTTGACGCTGTGCCTCTTGAACGACGATCGCACGGCCAGTCTTTTTAACAGACTCGACGATTGTATCGATATCAAGCGGGCTCACTGTCATGAGGTCGATGACTTCTACGTTGATGTTTTCTTTTTCGAGTTCTTCCGCTGCTTTGAGTGACGTGTGGACCATCGCACCGTATGTGATGATTGAAACGTCAGTCCCTTCACGCTTCACGTCTGCTTTTCCAAGCTCGATCGTGTATTCGCCTTCAGGTACTTCGCCACGGAATGAACGGTAAAGCTTCATGTGCTCGAGGAAAACGACAGGGTCGTTGTCGCGGATTGACGCGATCAAGAGTCCTTTTGCATCGTACGGAGTCGACGGGATGACGACTTTAAGACCAGGTGTCTGAGCCATCAAGCCTTCGAGGCTATCCGCATGAAGTTCAGGTGTTTTTACACCGCCACCGAATGGTGAACGGATTGTGATTGGCTGGCTGTAAGCGCCGCCTGAACGGTAACGCATCCGTGCCATTTGAGCTGCGATTGAGTCAAATACTTCGAATACGAAACCGAAGAATTGAACTTCCATGATTGGACGGAAACCAGTGAGACCGAGACCGATGGCAAGACCACCGATACCAGACTCAGCAAGCGGCGTGTCGAAGACGCGGTCTTCGCCGAGCTCATCTTGGAGGCCTTCTGTCGCACGGAATACCCCACCGTTTTTACCAACGTCTTCTCCGAAAAGAAGTACTTTCTCGTCGCGCTTCATTTCAACGCGCATCGCATCAGTAATCGCTTGGATCATTGTCATTTGAGCCATAACTTACTTCGACTCCTTTGCAGTATATTCTTCGAGCTGCTCTTTCAAGTTAGCAGGAAGTTCTTCGAACATGTTGTTGATGAAGTCCGAAACTTTTTGTTTTGGTTCTTTGTCAGCGAGGCTGATTGCTTCTTTCACGTCAGCTTTCGCTTGCTCGATCACTTCGTTCTCCATGTCTTCGTTCCAAAGCTTTTTGCCTTCGAGGAAGAGACGGAAGCGTACGAGTGGATCTTTTTCTTGATACTCTGTGTCGAGTTCTTTCGTACGGTAACGTGTTGGGTCATCCCCAGCGAGCGTATGTGGTCCGTAGCGGTATGTGAGTGCTTCGATGAGCGTCGGCGTTCCGTCAAGTGCGTCTTTACGCGCTTGTTGCGTTGCGGCGAGGACAGCGAGAACGTCCATTCCGTCAACTTGGATTCCGTTGATGCCCGCTGCGACAGCTTTTTGCGCGATCGTTTTAGCTGCAGTTTGCTTCTCGACAGGAGTCGAGATCGCGAAGCGGTTGTTTTGAACGACGAAGATGGCTGGTGATTTGAATGCACCTGCAAAGTTCAAACCTTCGTAGAAGTCACCTTGTGATGAACCACCGTCACCCGTGTAAGTAATGGCGACGTTTGTGTTGCCGTTGCGTTTAAGGCCCATGGCCACGCCTGCTGCTTGGATGATTTGTGCGCCGATGATGATTTGTGGCATCAAGACGTTGACGTCTTCAGGGATACGGTTCCCTGCAACGTGTCCACGTGAGAACAAGAACGCTTGATAAAGCGGAAGTCCGTGGAATACGAGTTGTGGGATATCACGGTAGCCTGGAAGGATCCAGTCTTGTTTGTCGAGCGCGTATTGCGTCCCGATCATCGTTGCTTCTTGACCTGCCACTGGCGCGTAGAAACCTAGGCGACCTTGACGGTTAAGTGAGATTGCACGTTGGTCCCAGATTCGAGTATAGACCATGCGGCGCATAAGCTCCTGAAGTTGCTCGTCCGTTACGTCGGGCATAGCGTCTTGGTTGACGACTTCGCCCTTCTCGTCGAGAATACGGAACGTTTGGAAGTTTTCTTCCACGTTTTGAAGTACCTGAACGTTGTTCATTCGTTTCACCTCATCCTTTCAACTATGAGACAATTGTCTTTTTTGTGATCAAACACTACCTCAAATCTTAAGTGTATCTGTCCAAAAAAGCAATCTGTATTAACGTGATACAGGAAAGTAATTCTGTTCCTGCCGTTTCTTAGACAGTATAAAACGGGTTGTTATAATAACGCAAAAAATATGCTTACCTTATAAGAACGCTTACATGAACACATCTTTTCACTCATTTCGCCTGTGTATCATATTCGTTTCACCTTCTGTACCATCTCAAGGATTTCCCCATTAAATATGATATAATGAGGCATATCGAAATTGGAAAGGAAGTTGTACATGTTAACGATGAAAGATGTGATTCGTGAAGGGGACGACCGACTTCGCCTTCGCTCGACAGAAGTCCCAATCCCTCCTACGGCTGAAGATTTGGAGCTTCTTGACGAGATGGAGACGTTCCTCGTCAATAGCCAGGACCCGGAGATTAGCGAAAAATATGAGCTTCGCGGAGGCGTCGGAATTGCGGCACCGCAACTCGGCGTCAATCGCCGCTTCTTCACCGTCCTGTTGCAAGAGGAAGACGAGACGTTCAAGCTGTCCATTTTCAACCCTAGGATTACGAGCCACTCGGTGGAGCAGACGTACTTGAACGGCGGTGAAGGGTGCTTGTCTGTCGACCGTGTCGTCAACGGAAATGTGCCGCGCCATCGCCGTATCACCCTCGAAGGGTTCGATCGTGACGGCAACCCAATCAAATTGCGCCTTCGTGGCATGCGGGCCATCGTCTGCCAACACGAGCTCGACCACTTAGACGGCGTCATGTTCTACGACCGCATCAACCCGACCAATCCGCTTGAGACTTATGGTGAGCCAATCTGAGGTGACGAACGTGAAAAAAAAGGCGCTGTTGTTAGTATTCCCATTTTTATTTCTTTTAATCGGGGGATGTGTCCGCATCGAATATGACGCCACTGTTCATTATGATCAATCGGTCACGCTCGAGACGACGTATGCGTTTCGCGACCACCCCGTCATGAAGCTGCTCAATTTGCGGTTGGATTGGGATACATGGAAGCAACAAGCGAACGATAACGGTTACGCGACACGTGACTACTCGAGTGAAGACGATTACGAGGGCATGGTGCTGAAGAAGACGTTCGACAATGTCGATGAGTTACAAAACATTAAAGAAGAATGGAAGACCGGTCCAGCCGGTATCCTCGTTCCGCCTGACATGGAGTTCGATGTGCAAAAAGAAGAAGGCATTTGGTTCGACTCCTATGTGCTCAACACGAACCTGGATTTACGTCTGGACCGAATCGAGCTACCAGGCCTCAACTTGAGCGGCTCACCGAAACAGCTCGCCGAGCGCTATGTCCGTCAAGCCGATATTCGTTTCAACTTGACCGTACCGACGGGTGTGTTTGTTGAAGACGGCACCGGGCTCGACCTCCGTTCGATGAAGCATGTCGAATGGCAAGTGTACGGAGGCCGGCAAAACAATATGACGCTCGTCGCCCATGTGCCGAACGTGAAGGCGTGGATCATCACGGTCGTCGCTTTCGTCGTCGTTAGCCTCGCCAGTTTCTTCATTTGGCGGAAATATCGACAGAACGCCGGCGACCCGAACAAAACGTCCATTCGCTCGCGTCTACTCGGTGTGCTCATCGTCGTCTTGGCACTCTCCATCATCATCGTGACCGTCCGGGAAGAGTTGACGACCGAACGGAAAGCCGAGGCGGTGCGCCAAGCGGCCCAGACCGACGAGTTCATCCCGACGTTCGCCGTCCATGGTCTGCTCGGGACGGACCGGACGTTCCTGCGCTTCTCCCAGTTCATGGAGCAGCGTGGCCTCGCCAAGGATGGCGCCCTCTGTACCGTTTCGACAGAGAGCGAGGTCGACTGCGTCATCAACGACTATAGCTCGAACCGTCCGATCGTCCGCATCGAATACGAAGACGCCGAGGCTTCGCTGAACAATCAGACGAAATGGTTGAACGCGGCGATTGAGACGTATGAGGCCGAACGCAACAAGTCGTTCGAGCGAATGTATTTGATCGGCCATAGTATGGGCGGCGTCGCGGCCGCGAACTATATCTTGAACCAAGACGAGTACTTGATTGATAAATTCGTCTCGTTCGACAGCCCGTTCGCCGGCACTCGCCTCGCCAACTTCGGTCTATCGGCGAGCAACTTCGGCGTCAACACAGGGAGTGCCGCCATCCGGGACTTGTCCCCGACATCGGACGGACTTGTGGCGTTCCAGTCGAAGCTCGAGACGTGGCCGCGTTCCGTTCAAGTGTTGTCGTTCGCCGGGCGCGGTGGGGAGTTCAATTTGATCGAGCCCTCGAGCTCCCTCCTCCTCGAAGACTATACGAACAACATCACGACGGAGACCGTCCCGTACGACCACTTCTCGCTCCATCGGAAGACGGACGTGCTCCGCGATACGGGACGATTCCTGTACGAGTATACGAACGAGTTCAACCCGGTCGAAACAAACTGACGAAAGCCCGCCTTCGTGAATGTTTGTCTACCTCTCGATTAAAAAAGGAACGGGGTACGAAAGAGGGATGGAGGCGTGGACCGACCGATGGCACGGCGAGACTTCTAGGGGAATAGCAAGCATTGGGAGACCCAGCAGCGTTAAGCGATGCGGCTCCCTGCTTGCCCCCAGAAAAGCGAGCTGTGCCTAGTCGGGCAAATAAAAAAGACTGCAGACAATGTTTTGTCTACAGTCTGAACCCGCCCTCTTCAC
>NZ_JNAA01000086.1:0-3449 GCF_000696055.1 Exiguobacterium sp. AB2 | reverse complement strand
CAGTCGTTTTTCCATTCGGATGTCGTCGTGAAACGTTCCGTTCCAATACGTGAATCCTTTGATTCGGGCAATCTCGACGTAGCCGAGCTTTTCATAGAGGTGCCGGGCCGCTTCATTGAACGCAAATACACCGAGCTCGATGCGCGGGGTGCCTTGGGACCTGAGCCGTGCTTCTAAGAGGGTGAGCGCATATGTCCCTACGCCTTTGCCACGGCCGACCATTTCGCCGATGACGAGTCCGAGCCAGGCGCTTCCAGGCTCTTGGCTGTAAAGGTGGGCGGCGTCATACATCACGTTCACTTCACCGACGAGGCGGTCGTCCGCGTAAATCAAAAAGATATCGTGTGTCTGGAGTCGTTCTGCTAACGTCTCGACCGTCAAGTTGTGCTCGACGGTGAGTTCTTCTTCCGAGCGGGCCGGTCGAATCAAATGAACGATTTCGGGATCGTTGTTCCAGCGGTTGAACGTCTTGACGATGTCATGTGACGATTCTTTCAAAGGAACGAGCGAGATTGTCATCCCATCCACTCCTTTCTCGTACCCCATTTGCTTCTAGATAGAACGGCAAACTTCTGTCATCACGTCAACGGTTTTAAGACGTTTAGATGACTTGGTAACACTTCGAACGTGAGCGGGAGTGTTCCACCCGTGTCGCCGTCCGCGTTGACCGGGAGCGACTCAGGCGAGTCGACATGGACTCGTTTCGTCTTGAATGAGGTGACGCTGTCCGTCTCTTTCAACTTGCCCGTGAACAGGGCCGGGGCAAGTTGGAGCGCATCTTTGAAGCCGAGGCTTTCGAACAAATAGACGTGCAACAAGCCGTCATTCACCTCAGCGTCGGGCTCAAAGTTCTCAAACCCGCCGACCGAGTTCGTGAGGGCGACGACGACAAGGTACGCGTCCCCGTCAAACGTCTTCTCGTCCGCTTGGACGGAAAGGGAATACGGGCTGTGCTCGCGGAACGCCTTCACGCCTTCGATAAGGTAGGCGAACGGTCCCCATTTCGTCTTCTCCTCGACGCTCACCTCATCGACCGCTTCGGCGATGAGACCGATGGCGATGACGTTCATGAAATAACCGTTCTCGTATTTTCCGATATCCATCGGGGTCGGTTCAGCCGTCTTGAGCGCCTCGATCGCGTCTTCCGGATCGCTCGGTACACCGAGGGCGCGAGCCAAATCGTTCACCGTACCGAGCGGGATAATCCCGAAGTCCGGCCGGTGCGGGGCTTCGGCGAGTCCAGTGACCGTCTCGTTTAGCGTCCCGTCCCCGCCCATGGCGATGACGGCGCGATAACCGCGTTGTGCCGCTTCACGTGCGAAGTGGGTGGCGTCATCCGCTTTTTCTGTGAAGCGGACGTCGACGTTGCCGTATCGCTCTTTCAGCACTGCCTCGGCATGCGGCGCATGTTCTTTTCCTAACTCTTTTCCAGATGACGGATTGACGATTAACATGACAGGTTCCATTCAGACATTCCCCTTTTACGTTTAGATACTGTGCTATATTCCCGTCTGTCGGAAAAGCTAGTCATAAAAAAAGCAACGGTTTCCCGTTGCTCAGTAGTGGCGAAACGCCGACATATCGAGATGGCTCGCATCCGACTCATCGACGGCGAGCTCAATCTTCAAATGCTCATGAAACGGAGAATCGAACGCCCCCATGCAGGCGACCGGCTCATGGTCAGGGACGGGCGATTTACGTTTCGTTTTGACGAACAAGTAGTCCGTGCGCGGGAGCGTGAGCAAGAAGCGCTCGACCGCATGCGGTTCACGTGTGACGTTCGACCAAGGCAAGTGATTGAACAGCAAAAAGACCGCACCTTCTTTTCGAAGCGCATAATCCGGGGCGATGCCTTCCCGATTCAACAACTCGATGACCGAACCCAAGTAATCTTGTTTGATCGTCAATGAAATCTCGTAATACTCACGCATACCGTCCACCCTTTCTAAAAATCACAATACCTCCATTCTAAACGTTTCGCCAGAAGGGGACAATGAAGAAGTTTCTTGACGAAGCGTTTTCCTGCCCGTATACTGCTCATGTCCTGCTATACTAAAGATAAACGAAGAACGAATTGAGGTGAAACCGACATGATTGAATCCCTTGAGTTAAAGGCGTGGGTCGTCTTGGCACGGACGATGGACGCAATCAGTGACCGTGTGAAAGATGATTTGAGACGCCACCAATTGAATTCAACAGAGTTCGGTGTGCTGTCGGTCCTGTATAAACGAGGAGACACTCCGCTACAACAAATTGGTGATCAAATTTTGATTACGAGCGGAAGCGTCACGTATGTAATTGACAAGCTCGAGAAACGAGGGCTCATCGAGCGCGTCGCCTGCCCGTCTGACCGGCGTGTGACATACGCTTCGTTGACAGAGTCAGGCAAGCGCTTGATGGATGTTGTCTACCCCGAGCATATCGAGATTTTCAAAGACATTTACGGTCCGCTCAGTGAGTCGGAGACCGAGACGCTCATCGAATTGTTGAAGCGCGTCGGCTATAACGCGGCAGGCAAATGAAGCCTGCTGTGTTTTTTATAAATTTTTATCTTGAAATCAAAATAATTGACGATGAGATATACAGCTGGTATAGTTCTAACTGTTGTTATAAAAAATAGAGATTTGAATAGATGGAGGAAGCCATTATGAAAAAAGTACTTTACGTATCTGCTAACCCGAAACCGACGGAATTGTCATATAGCAAGCAAGTCGCTGAGACGTTCATGACGACACTCAAAGAAGAGAACACATCGCTCGACATCGAGGCGATCGAACTTTACGACGTAGACGTTCAAGAAATCGACGGCGACGTCCTCAGCGCATGGGGCAAATTCGCTTCAGGCGAAGCGCTCACGGACGTAGAAGCGAAGAAAGTCGCGACGATGAACGGCATGCTCGAGAAGTTCATGGAAGCGGACGTTTACGTCTTCGCGACACCAATGTGGAACTTCTTCTTCCCGGCCCGCATGAAAATGTTCCTCGACAGCGTTCTTTCAGCTGGTAAGACGTTCCGTTACACAGAGCAAGGCCCGGTCGGTCTTCTCGAGAACAAGCAAGCGATCCACATTCAAGGGACAGGCGGCGTCTACACGGGAACTGACCTTAACTTCGCTGACGCATACCTTCGTCAAGCGCTCGCGTTCGTTGGCGTGACAGACGTGACGACGCTTGCGGTTGAAGGAATGAACCAATTCCCAGACAAGATTGAAGAAATCGTCGCTGACGCGAAAGCGAAAGCCGAGACACTCGCGAAAGAAGTCGCTGGTGCGGTAACCGTCTAATGATTGAAGGCGAGTCCATGTGAACTGCTCCCCGTCAAGTAGACAGGATAAATAATGAAAACCAGCCTAAGCGGCTTGAGACCTGTATTCGACAGGGCTCAAGCCGTTCAGTCGTTTCTGGAGACGATCGTGGTTGTAGAACGATATGTAGTTCTCGATGGCCGCT
>NZ_JNAA01000085.1:0-23927 GCF_000696055.1 Exiguobacterium sp. AB2 | reverse complement strand
CTCGAGATAGAGCGTGTAAGTGCCCTCGAACGTCTCACGTGGAGGCAAGAGCTGCATGTCCTCTTTCTGACGGATGTCTTTCCGGTGACCGGTATAGTCAGCGTGCCCGAACCAAGGCTCAAGGCAGACGAATGGCGCATCTGACTTCGGTGGCGACCAAATGCCGAAATGGGTGAACGCCGGGCATTCCATGACGATGGCGCTGCCTGAAGGCTCGTGACGTAGTGCCGCATAGTCGACATTCTCGAAAATCAAGGCGTCCTGGTCGAACAATTGGTGGGTGAGGGGAATGTAGCGCCGATCCCCGAGCGGTTGATATGCCCCGGTCAAATACGGCCCTTCGAGCAGGAGACGGTCGAGCGTCCGCGACGTCCCGAAATCGATCGTATAATCTTCGAACGTTCCACCCGCGAACGGGATGTTGAACGCGGGATGACCGCCGATGCTAAACGGGAGAATGGCGTCGCCGGGGTTATGAACGCGATAGGTGATGGAGAGCTCTTGACCAATCAAACGGTATGCGATTTGAAGCGTGAAGGTGAACGGATAATGGTTCCGCGTCTCGGCAGAGTCTCGTAGTTCAAAGAGGGCGTGCGTATCAGATGAATCAATCAAATCGAAGTGTGCATCGCGCGCGAACCCGTGTTGACTCATCGTGTAAGTCGATCCGTCGTAGCGGTAGCAGTCGTCAAGCAAGCGGCCGACGAACGGGAAGAGGATTGGGGCTTGGCGTCCCCAGTAGGTCGGGTCGCCTTGCCAGAGAAGTTCGGTCCCGTCTACTTGCCAGCTCGTCATCTCGGCGCCATGTGCTTTCAGCGTGACGCGTACGTTTTTATTTTGGAGAGATATCATGTGGTGTGCTCCTTTTGTATGGATATGATAAGTTAAGTGTAGAGAATGCATCGCAAAGACGACAAGGGGTAAATGATGAGAATTCATAAACTATTCATAGGACTGATTATGCTGGCGCTAATAGGCGGCCTGGCGTATAAAGGGTATGGCGAATATCAGGCGAGTCAACAGCCCGAACCGATGAGCATCAACGGTGACACGTCTGTTCTAGGGGGGCTCGAGATTGGCCAACGCGCGCCTGACTTTACGCTCGGCACGGTCGACGGGGCAACCGTCTCGCTCTCTGACTATGTCGGCGAGCAGGTCGTCTTAAACTTTTGGGCGACGTGGTGCCCGCCGTGTCGTGAGGAACTGCCGGAACTCATTACGTTCGGTGAAGAGACCGGGATCCCGGTTCTCGGAATCAACGTCACAAAAAACGAACGACGCGGCCAAGCCGACGTTGAAGCGTTTCTAAAAGAAGTACCCGTCAGTTTCCCGGTCCTGTTGGATGAAGCGGGTACTGTCGAGAAGACGTATCGCGTCGTCGCGCTCCCGACGACGTATGTGATTGGCCCGGACGGTGTCGTGACGGCGAAACAAGTCGGTCCCGTCGACTTCGATTGGTTGCACGACCAGACGAACTGAACAGACAAAAGCAGACTGGGACGGGCCGGTCTGCTTTTGTTACTTTTTATAATGTTGTTTAATCAATGCGTCAAAATTCGGTGTCATGTCTTCTTCGAGATAATAGTGGTGATTGTCTCGGATGATGGTATCGCCAACTCGTGCTTCTGATGGCAAGAATCGTCTAGGGATAAAGCTCGAGCCGTTATTCCAACGTAACACGGCATATTTCCCTTCGACTCGCACCAACGTGCCATACTTGATCATGCCTCTTCCTCCTCAACGAACAGCTTTCTGTCTCTTTTATTCTTATAGAGTGTATTCCCACATTCCACAAAACCTACACATATTTGCATCGGTCTGCACAAAAGCGTAGAATGGACGAATTCAGAGAAAATGTGAAGAAAGTTTGAAGAAAACGCTTTCTTTTTAGAAAAGTTTCTTCTATAATAAAACCACGGGGTGATTATGACGAATTTGTGAACAATGGGGGTATGGTCAATGTTTTCAACAGCCATGATAGGGATGCTTGCACTCGCAGGCGCGACGGTTTTTGGGATTGACCGTATGTTCACGGTCCGTTCAGAACGCGTCACAAAGAAATAGTTCTACATAGGGGGGATCGCAACGTCTTGGGGAGACGTTGCGATTTTTTTGTTAATAATCTTGTCGGCGGGCTTCGCGTTCTTGCATCTTTTGTTCGACATGTTTACGGTTCCGTTCGTGGACACGATCGAAGAAGGCGTGTCTTGGCCAAAGTGGGGACCATACGCGCTCTTCGGGCAACGCTAAAATATATTCCTCGGCAGCGCTCAGTCGTTCAATCATCTTGCTTCGGTCGTCGCAGACGTCGCCATGGCCCGGGACGAGCCAGCGGATTTCATGCTCGTACACGGCGGTCTGTAACGTCTGCAACGAATTGACGTACGCTTCGGCGTCGTGTTCGATAAACGGCGGCTCGATATTCGATCCGTAGTCTCCACAGATGAGAAGTTTCAGCGGTTCGACGACGAGCGACAGATGCGTCGAGTCGTGACCTGGCGTCAAATAGAACGTGATTGGCGTCGCGCCGAGCTCGAGCGTACCGTCTTCGGCGATGATGAGGTCGACGTTTGGCTTTTGAATCGGTCGGTCGATATAGTTTTGTTCATAAAACGATTGGATTTCTTGAAGCTGTTCGTCCGAGTTCGTCTCGACGAACGCCCGTGAGGCGATGACGGTCGCATCCGGAAACGCATAGGCACCAATCAAATGGTCGTAATGATGGTGCGTATAGATGACGTATAGCTTTTTCCCGTCGCGAGTCAGCTCGATGTCGCGGCGAATCATGGCGACTTCTTCCGGTAGCCAGTTCGGGTCAACTAAAATGAGGCTTTCCTCCGTATGAATCAATGTCGATGTCGTACGCATGAGCGCACTTTCATATACGGTGAACGATTGTAAGCGAACTTGAATCACGGCGCATCCCTCCTCTTGAATCTATCTACCTTTTCCCGAATTCAAGCGACGTATGCGTTATCGTGGTAAACAAAAAGCAGGAAGTCCGAAGACTTCCTGCTCGTTGCATGATGTGCACCATGCGGGTTATGTGTGCGAGTCGATTCTCGCGTATATGTCGATAGTTGGAGCGGGTGAAGAGAATCGAACTCTCGTCATCAGCTTGGAAGGCTGAGGTTTTACCATTAAACTACACCCGCAAATCGATTTAATTAAAATGGAGCGGGTGAAGAGAATCGAACTCTCGTCATCAGCTTGGAAGGCTGAGGTTTTACCATTAAACTACACCCGCGAAACGTTTAACGTTACGATAAATATAATAGCATAGGAATTTGAGTTTGCAAACCTTTTTTTGAAAAAACATTGGTTGTGGCGCGGTACGTTATCTTGCTAAGATAATAGAAGAGGGGAGTGAGCGGTCATGAGCGAACGGAAGTCGTATTTGCAGTTGATGAGCGAAGGGTTTCGGATGATGAAACAAGCGAAAGAAACCGAGCGGACGATCAACCTCCGAGATTGGACGTTTTCGTTTCGGCACGACCGGGACTGGTCGGTCATTTTACGGACGGAGCGTGTCAAGTGGGTCAGCCGGCCGTTCGAGCAACTCACGATTGAACCGACATGGGTTCAGTTTGGCGCTGCCTCGCTTCAACGTCACGTCGAGTCGAACGAGGTACGTTTGAAGATTGAGGAAGAATGGGGAATTGAAAGTAAGGTCGTCTGTGACAATCAGGAGTGGGACCGATTCGTCGAGGCGCTCAAACAATTGAAGGGGGAGTAGTCGTGAGTGGAGAGAGGCTGTATCGGATTGAAGCGGAGGCGCGCGGAAATGCTTGGCGGGCCCGTGTATTGACCGGCATACAACGATTCCGCTTCTTTAAAGGGGAATTGCTCGCACCGACAGAACGTCCATACGTCGTCTTGAGCATCTCGCAAGACAAAGGGACGCTGCCTGATTTGATTGAGAGCGATATGGGCGTACTCTTGATTCATGAACGAATCGCGCCAATCTTTATGAACCTATGTCCATATGACGTCCAGCTCGTCCGTGTCGAGTTGCATACGACGACGGGGCGATCCGACGAATATTGTGCCCTCAACGTGTTGAGACGTTTTGAAATCGAGCATTTGGAGGACTCTGGAGAATACCGTCCCCTTAGTTCCGAACGCCTTTATTTTCTCTCGCATCAAACCGTTCGCATGAATTTATTTGGGCATATGATCGCCCAAGACGTAAACAGCCAACGCCTGTACGTGACGGAGCGGTTAAAATATGCGCTCCAAGCCAAGATGGTGACCGGCTTAGCATTTAAAAAGACGAAGGAGAAGACTGCATGAAAGAATATGAAATCGATGGCTGGATTCGTTTGGCGTATCCAGAACACTTTGAATATAACGAAGAAGAAGACCACGTCAGTTTTTACTCGGTAGAGCCTGACGCGCAAGGTACGTTACAGATGTCCATCTATGAGGCGGAGGCCGAACAGCGCCCGGAGGATGCGGCGCTCCAAGAGCTGAACACGTTCTTAGGAGAATTTCCGATTGATGTGAAAGTCGCGCCGAGTGTGACCGATCAGTCGGCAGGCATGACGACCGCTTATGCGAGTGGGATTGAGGACGGGATGCATCTCGACGTCTGGTCGCTCACCGACGGAAAACGTCTCTTGTTCTTGACGTACGTCGCCGATAAACGGACGGATGAAAAATTAGAGATTGAAGCGATCATCGATTCGATTGAATGGACATGAAAAGAGACACGATGCCAAGTTTGGCTCGTGTCTCTTGTTTGTTATTGGAACTTTGGTACATCAAAGTGAAGTGTATAAGAATCAAGTGTTTGGTACGTTTGATAAATGCGTGTCGTCTGTTTTGTCGCCCAACCGATATCGGTCGCATATTGGTGCACGCCCGGGTTGGCAGGATTGAATCGCATTTTATAAAGCGTATTTTGTTTATGCGTCGGGTGATTGATATAACTCGCACCAATCCAATAAGCTCCACCGACGATGGCGGCTTCAGGAGTGAACCATTTCTGATCGAAGGCGAATTTAGCTCCTGTGGCGAGCGGACTGCTATCTACGGCTTGGATTCCGTACATATTGTAGACAGTCGCAGCGACTTCGCGATCTGGGTGGATTCGAGTCCCGCTTGAGTTGATTAAGGCGTTCCCATCTTTATCGACCGGCACCCCTTGAGCGAGTAAGGATTTTCCGTGACCTGTCTCATGGACGGCGTGTGCCAGTAAATAAATTTCGTTAATGCTATATTGATTTGCAGCGTTAATGAATGCTTGCCCTTGGTTCGTTAGTGTGCCGCTATTTGTGAGCACTCTATTTAATGTCGCTGCAGTCGTCCCGGCGCTCTTTGATAAATCAAGGAACTGATAGAACGCTTGGGAATTTTGGTCGAAGTTATTCGGGTTTACAAACGGTTCGAGATCTGTCACAGAGGCTCGACGCCACACATTATCAAATATTCGGATATTATGTCCTGCAGGGCGGCGGTAGGAAACCGTATAGTAAGTGCCTGTCTGACCAGTGATGGTAACAGTCTCGCCAGGATTAATTTGACCGTATGCGTGTGATGTCAAACTCGGTTGACTAAGGATGTTAGCTGCACCAACGACCGAACTTGGTGTAACAAAACCAGTCATAGAGCCATATTTGACGCGATACCAAACAGCTGTGCCGACAACTTGCCGATCCACATACTCGATGTTCGTCCCGTTAGGTATCGTCGCGATTGTGACTGCAGTAGAAGAGGCCGACATTTTAAGTGCCGTCCCCACTCCAGAGATGACGCGAAGTTGATTATTTACGATGGTACCGGTATTTCCGCTCACACTTACCCAGGCACGCGGTAAATAAGCTGGGGCGCTACGGTGCGCATCTGTTTGACCAAACTGAGCGACTTGACGTTCCGCCATGGCACGCACAGAGATTGGATAAGACGTATGAGATACGATCCGTTGAATGCCGGTAGTTGGCGGTGTCGTCGAGACGGGTGCTGTATAGCTTAAATGAATGTAGCCTCCGACAAAACTACCGCTCGTCAAGATTCCCCATTCTGTATTCAAGACAGGCTTCACGTTGACGATCGTTCCGTGTGCGAGCGTTCCGATGGCTGTGTTGTTAGTCGATGGGGTCGGACGTACGTTTAAAGGTGTATTGTTTGAGACGACTTGGACTTCACGCTCTGGCCCATACTGCTCGGTTGGCTCTGTCGGAGTCGCAGGTGCCGTCAACGCGAAGTCGCGAGCGGCGACAAAACCGACTCGATTGTTATAACGGATTTCAAACCAAGACCCAGTTGCGCCGTGTGTCGCCAATTGATCAACTTTTGCACCGAGCGGGATGTCTTGAATCGTCGAACGAGACGACGACATCGATGAGAACATCGGAACTTGACGTTGCGCGTAATAAGGTGTCGCGGTTTGTGGTGCTGTCAACGAAAAGTCGCGAGCGGCCACATAACCGGTTTGGTTATTGTAACGAACTTTGAGCCATGAACCTGTCGCACCATGGACTGACAACTGATCGACTTTCGCGCCTGTCGGAATGGTTTGGAGTGTTTGAGACGTTGTCGATGTGGAACTGTACATCGTCGCCGTTCGTTGTGCGTAATACGGTGTCACCGGTGCAGCAACTTCCGTTTCAGACAAGTTACGCATCGGGACATAGCCTGTCAATGTCCCGGCCGTCACTTTTGCCCAAGACCCGGTCGCTCCGTGTGTCGACACGAGTCGTACACTCGATCCGACTGCTAACGTACCGAGAGATTGCCCTGTCGTCGATGTCGAGCTGAACACGCTCGTCGCCGTCTTAACGTAGAGCGTCGTTGGTGCTGACGTGACGATGGCTTGCAGGTTGCGCATGGCCACATAGCCGGTTTTCCCTGCGTACGTCACTTTCGCCCAAGATCCGGTCGCACCGTGCGTCGAGACGAGTGTCACGCTTGCGCCTTTTGGAATCGTGACGAGAACAGGTGCCGTTGAAATCATCGAACTATGCATCGACGTGTTGTTGACGGTCGTGTGCGTGGCGTTTGCTTGAGGAGTCACCGTTCCACCTCCTGAGAGTGTGAAGTAACGTTGTGCCACGTAACCTGTTTTCCCGCCGTATGTCACTTTGAACCATGAGCCCGTCGCGCCATGTGTCGACATGTAGGTGACGGTCGCGCCTTTTGGAATCGTCGTGACGATTGGAGCGGTCGTCGTCATTGCCGAGCGCATATTCACGTTCGCGTTGGCTGTATACGTCTGGGTCGTACTCGTTTTCGCAACGGTCGGCTTGAGTGTCAAGTAAGAAGACGACACGTACCGTTTTTGGCCTTGGAAATCGATTTCGGCCCAATTGTTGCTCGTCGAATAGACATGGACCGTCGTTCCTTGCGTCAACTTGCCGACGATTGTTGAAGTGGTCGACGTCGAAGACCGTACATTCAAAATAGAGGTGTTTACCGTGCCTTCGTATGTTGCTGCGTATGACTGCGTCGGGCCGATCGTGCTGAGCACAGTGCTCGAGACGAGGACGGCCACGCTGAGTCTTGTCATCGTTGGTTTCAATGTGTTACCCCTTTCAATCCATGTGAATCTATACATAACTGGTAGTTTTTTAGTGTGCGGTCTAAGTATAGCGTACAGAAAAAATGGAAAGAAGATGAAAAATTTCAAAAAAGGTAAATGATTTAGAATACGTATGTATGAATTTTACAAAAAGAAAAAACCTCCTATTAAATGGAGGTTTTTTCAAGTGGGATAGAAGTCGTCTGTAGTAGCCAAGCCGTGATATCGTTCCATACCTCGGTCCGGTTCGTCTCTCGTAACACTTCGTGGCGCGCCCCGTCATAAGATAGGACGGTCACTTCGATGTCGGCTGCCTGATAGTTCCTTACCATTCCTTTCAAGCCTTCCCCGTCATGGACGACCGGATCGTCCGCCCCAACGACGAACAGGAGCGGTAGCGTCTTCGGATGTTCGTGAATTCGTGGGAGCGAGGTGACGTCGAGCGAGGCGCTCGCCACCTCATATAAGTACCCGAGTGTCGGCAGTCCGCCGCAGTGCGGGTCGTTCCGGTACGACGTCACTTCTTCCGGGTCACTTGAGATCCAATCGCTTTCCGTTTTTGCGGGTAAGAACTTCAGATTATAGCGACCGAACAGTAGACGCTCGAACAGGCGCGACGGATAATCGCTCCCTTTTCGACGGATGGCCGCATCGATGGCGAACCGGCCGATTCGACCGATGACCCCGGACCCAGGCGGAGGGGAGATGGCGACCACACCCGTGAGTCGATGGCCCATCACCTGTCCGAGCCGCCGCGACAGGAGGGACCCGAAGCTATGTCCGAGTACGAAAGTTGGTAGGCCGTTCCCATACTGTTCGATGACGTGCATCGCATCCGTGACCATCTGCTGAAACCCTTCATTTGGAAGTAAATGCGCATAGCTCTCCTGTTCTTTCGCGAGCGCGCCTGCGCCACGTAAATCACAAACATATACATTAAAACCATTTTCCGCCAAGTGGCTAGCGAACTCGTGATAGCGTTCATGATGTTCTAACATGCCGTGGAACAAAAAGCAGTCGGCGACGGCGTTCGTCGCTCTCACAGTAAAGATGTTCGTCCGATATCCGTCTGCATACGTATGCGCTGTAACGTTCAAGCTCATCCCTCCGAAGTCTTTAAAATAGTCCGATCGCGTTACCGGTCGCATCGATTCCCATGTTGAGTGCGGCCGGTTGTTTTGGGAGCCCTGGCATCGTCAAGACGTTACCTGTCAACGCGACGAGGAAGCCGGCGCCGACGGACGGTTTCAATTCACGGACGGTGACAGTGAAGCCTTCTTGATAGCCGACTTTTGTCGGGTCGTCCGAGAGTGAGAACGGCGTCTTCGCCATACAGATTGGTAAATCGGCCCATCCGTTCGCTTGGATGTGGGCCATCTGTTTAAGGGCCTTCGCCGTGAACGTCACGTCCGATGCACCGTACACTTCCCGGGCGATGGTCGTGATTTTGTCTTCGATTGATGCGGTCAGCTCATAGAGCGGAGTCAGGGCCGCCTCGTTCGACTCGACCGCTGCAATGACGGCCTCGGCGAGTGCTTCACCGCCTTGTCCACCGTGTGCCCACACTTCACTGAGCGCGACGCGGATTTGTTGCGAGCGGCACCAGTCGAGGACCGCTGCGAGCTCTTCTTCCGTATCGGAGTTGAAGCGGTTAAGGGCGACGACGACCGGGAGGCCGAGTTTCGCCATCGTCTCGACATGTTTCGCGAGTAGCTGCAGCCCACGTTTGACAGCTTCGACATGTTCGACGTGAAGCGCGTCTTTCGCGACCCCGCCATGCATCTTGAGTGCGCGGACGGTCGCCACGAGGACGACGGCATCCGGGCTCAATTCGCCGATGCGTGATTTGATGTGGCAAAACTTTTCGGCACCGAGGTCAGCCCCGAATCCCGCCTCCGTGACGACGTACTCCCCAAGCTTTAATGCGGTCTTCGTGGCGATGAGGGAGTTACATCCGTGGGCGATGTTCGCGAACGGTCCACCGTGCACGAGGGCCGGCGTCTGTTCGAGCGTCTGGACCAAGTTCGGTTTGAACGCCTCTTTTAAAAGCAGCGTCGCCGCACCGGCAGCGCCGAGTTGTTCGGCCGTGACCGGTTCGTTGTCACGGTCGTAGGCGACGACGATGCGCTTGATGCGAGCTTCTAAGTCGCTGAGCGAGTCGGCAAGGCAAAGGATTGCCATGATTTCTGAGGCGACAGTGATATCGAACCCGTCTTCCCGCGGGACGCCGTGAACGGGACCACCGAGTCCGATTGTCACGTTACGAAGTGCTCGGTCATTCAAATCGAGGACGCGTTTCCAGACGATATTTCGGACGTCGATCCCGAGGTCGTTCCCTTGATGTAAGTGATTATCGAGCATCGCGCTAATCGTATTATGTGCCGCCGTGATGGCGTGCATGTCACCAGTGAAGTGCAGGTTGATATCTTCCATCGGCAACACTTGGCTGAAGCCACCGCCGGCCGCACCGCCCTTTAAGCCCATCGTCGGGCCGAGGGAGGGTTCCCTGAGACAGACGATTGCTTGCTTATCGAGACGATTGAGCGCTTGTCCGAGTCCTACGGTGACGGTCGATTTCCCTTCGCCGGCTGGCGTTGGGTTAATCGCCGTGACAAGAACGAGTTTCCCATCCGTCCGCGTCTTCACGTCGTCGAGCAAATCGAACGATAATTTTGCTTTGTATTTGCCATACAAATCGAGGTCGTCTTCTTTCAATCCGAGCTTTTCTGCAATCTGTTTGATAGGGAGCATCTCGGCTTGTTGGGCAATCGTCAGGTCGGTCAATGGCTTGATGGTCGTCATATACAAAATTCCCTCCACTTTCGAACGTTTTGTTAATAAAGTAATCGTTTCATTCGTGAATCGATCCGTAAATGAATCTGTTTCGCTTATTTGAACGGTCTCGTTCGTATTGTCATTGTGTATATCATACAGTATCGCTGCTTGAAATTCATCCGGTAAGTTCAATATATTCCACCCATTCCGTCAAATGTATCCGTTTTCATAACGTTGGTATCCATGTAAATTGATAGTGGAGGCGATCAACATGACAGATAAAACGAAACGAACGAAGCGAAGACGAAATTGGAAGAAATCGGTCAGTTTTATCGGCTTCGTCGGCCCAGCATTTTTGGCGTTCGTGGCCATCGTTCTCATCCCGTTCTTTAACGGAATCTATTACAGTTTCACGGATTGGAACGGGGTGACCGGACAGTTGAACTTCATCGGACTCGACAACTATGAGCGTCTATTGTTTGAAGATGAACAGTTTCGGGCGTCGTTTTGGATCACAACGAAATATACACTCGTCGCCGTTTTATTGACGAACGTCGTCGGGTTTTCGCTCGCATTGTTGCTGACGTTAAACATAAAGACGCGCAATCTGCTGCGGACGGTCTTTTTCATGCCGAACTTGATTGGCGGACTCATCCTCGGGTTCATCTGGCAGTTCATCTACGTTAAAGGGTTTGAGTCGATTGGCTCACTCACCGGGTGGCGCTTGTTCGAACTGCCGTGGTTGGGGGATGCCCAGACGGCGTTTTGGGGAATCGTCATCGTCGCGATTTGGCAAGGCGGCGGCTATGTCATGGTCATCTACATCGCGGCACTCCAAAACGTGCCGACGGACCTTCTCGAAGCAGCCAAAATCGATGGGGCCAATCGGTTGAAGATGTTACGTCATATCACACTCCCGATGATTATGCCGTCCATCACGATTTGTTTGTTCTTGACAATCTCTTGGTCGTTCAAAGTGTTCGATACGAACTTGTCGCTCACGAACGGCGGACCGTTCAAATCGACCGAGATGCTCGCTTTGAACATTTACACGGAATCGTTCGTGAACAATAATTACGGACTCGGGTCGGCCAAGGCGGTCATCTTCTTCCTTGTCGTCGCAGTGATTACGGTCACCCAAGTCTACTTGACGAAGAAGCGGGAGGTGGAAGCATGACGACGGAAAAAATTGAACAGATGGAGTCAAAACTTGATCAAACCCCGAGGCGGCTGTTGCCCCAAAAACCGCTCCGTACCGGAGGCTATACGGCGAGTCTCGGTCTAGTTGAACTGGTTGCCATCTTACTCGGTCTGCTTTATCTCGTGCCGTTCTATTATGTGATCGTCAATTCATTCAAATCGATTGCGGAGATTTATACAAATACGTCGGCATTGCCGAACGTTTGGCTCGGATCGAACTATACAGAGGCGTGGGAAGCCATGAACTATGGGCGCGTCTTCTTTAACTCGCTCTTCATCACGGCGGGGGCGAATCTCTTCATCGTCATCTTCACGTCGATGGCGGCGTGGAAGCTCGTGCGGACGAAACATTGGATTTCGACGGTCATCTTCTTCTTGTTCGTCGCAGCGATGGTCATCCCGTTCCAGTCAATCATGATTCCGCTCGTCAAGGTGTCGAGCATTCTCGGGTTGTTGAACAGCCATTGGGGCTTGATGATTATGTATCTCGGCTTTGGTTCCGGCATTTCGGTATTCTTATATCACGGCTTTATGAAATCGATTCCCGAGGAAATTGAAGAAGCCGCGATTATCGACGGCTGCTCGACGTGGGGTGTGTTTTGGCGCATCGTCTTCCCGCTATTAAAACCGATCACGGTGACGATCGTCATCTTGAATAGCCTATGGATTTGGAACGATTTTCTCTTACCTTCACTTGTCCTCCGAGACATCGAGCTGCGCACGATTCCGCTCGCGACGTTCTATTTCTTCGGACAATATACGAAACAATGGGATTTGGCACTCGCTGGATTAGTCCTTGGGATCGTTCCGCTCCTCGTCTTTTTCTTCGGTATGCAAAAGCATATTATCAAAGGGATTACGAGCGGCTCGATCAAATAACCCTTCCCAAGGGATTTCCCCCGTCCGCTACACGGGGGAGAATTTTTTTTGAAAAAGACTGTTGACATTCGTCTGAATATTGATAATAATAGGGTCAATTCAATTGTGAACGACATCGAAAGGACGAGTACACAGAAGACGTAAGCAAAGCGAGCCGGGGGCGGTGAGAGCCCGGTCTGAAATCTCTGTCGAAGAACCTCCTGGAGTCGCTACCCGAACGCTTTGCAAGTAGACGTAGCCGGACCGTTCCCCGTTATCGGAACTACGAGATGTTCGTCTCGAAAAAGTGAGTAGATTCGTCTACTAATTTGGGTGGCACCGCGGAGCTTGAAGCCTTCCGTCCCATAGTCCATGGGATTGGAGGGCTTTTTTCTATTGCTCCGTCCTAAATATCCCACAATTGGAGGAAGACAAAATGACAACAGCAACAAGCATGATGAAGGAAAAGCAACAGGCGATCACGACGGTAAAGGCAACGTTCGAAGAGAAGTTCAGCACGGCGCTCGGTCTCACGCAAGTCCAAGCTCCGTTGTTCGTCACGTCGGCGAGCGGTGTGAACGATCATTTGAACGGTGTGGAACGCATCATCCAATTCGACACACAGTACCCGGGACATGAGCTCGAGATTGTCCAGTCACTCGCAAAATGGAAACGCGAGGCGCTCGGGCGTTACGGGTTCGCTGCCGGGGAAGGGCTCTACACACAGATGCGTGCGATTCGTCGCGACGAGGAACTCGATGCGACGCACTCGCTATATGTTGATCAGTGGGACTGGGAACGCGTCATCACCCGTGAAGAGCGGACGACGGATTACTTGAAGGCGACGGTCGAATCGATTTATGCGGCTCTTCTAGAGACGGAAAAGACGGTCGAGGCGAAGTATGACATCAAAGCGATTCTTCCTGAGGCGATCCATTTCATCACGAGCCAAGAACTCGAAGACGCCTATCCGACGCTCTCATCAAAAGATCGGGAAAGCGCGATTTGTAAAGAATACGGTGCAGTGTTCATCTCACAAATCGGAGGCGCCCTCCTTTCAGGTGAGAAGCATGACGGTCGAGCGGCAGACTATGACGACTGGTCGCTCAACGGCGACATCCTCGTCTGGCACCCTAAACTCGAGTCTGCGTTCGAATTGTCGTCGATGGGTATTCGTGTCGATGAAGCGGCCCTTGCGAAGCAACTTGAAATCGCAGGCGCTGAAGAGAAGCGGAAGTACCCATTCCACCAGGCTGTTCTTGAAGGACGTCTGCCACTTACAATCGGCGGCGGAATCGGACAGTCGCGTGTCGCGATGTATCTCCTCCGGGCCCGTCACATCGGTGAAGTCCAATCATCGGTTTGGCCGAGTGAAGTCGTGGCCGCATGTGAGGAAGCCGGCATCAGCTTGCTGTAATTAATAATATAGAAGAAACTCGTCACCAGGACTTTCATTTATGGAAGTCCTGGTTTTCTGTGCAACATTTTCCACCCTACACGTCAATTTTTACACCTACATAATGGAAGCGTTTTCATTTACATTAAGGATGTACCGATGGGATTGCGTGAACCCATCAACTGTCAAAGGAGGAATCAGGATGAAACGAACATGGAGACTGTCCACGGCCGTCATGACGGCGGGCATGGTGATGACGCTTGCGGCGTGTGGAGGCGGTTCGCTCACTGAGAACGAAGGGTCGAACGATGCGAACGCGAACGAAGGCGAGAAAAAAGAAGTGACGTTGAACGTGTTCCAATTCAAAGCTGAAATCGCGAAAGACCTCGAGGCGATGGCGAAAGAATACGAAGAAGAAACAGGCGTCAAAGTGACGGTGCAAACGGTCGGAGGCGGTGCCGATTACGGTGCGGCGTTGAAATCACAATTTGCTTCGGGCAATGAGCCGGACATTTTCAACAACGGCGGTTTCACAGAAGCGAAGACGTGGCAAGACAAACTCGAAGACCTCTCGGATGAGAAGTGGGTCGGCGACTTGAGCGACGTCGCCAAAGAGCCGATGACGATGGACGGCAAGTTGTATGGCATGCCGATGAACCTAGAAGGATATGGCTTCATCTATAACAAAGAGCTGTTCAAAAAGGCCGGAATCAACGAATTGCCGAAGACGTTGTCCGAGTTGACGGAGGCGGCGGAAAAACTCGATCAAGCGGGCATCACGCCATTTTCGGTCGGGTACGCTGAGTTTTGGATTCTCGGTATCCATCTATTGAATATCCCGGTGGCGCAGCAAGACGACCCAGATGCCTTTATTCAGGCGTTGAACGACAATAAAGCGAAATTCGAAGACAACGAGCAGTTCCAACAGTTCTTGAAACTGTTCGACCTCACAATCAAATACGGGAACAAGAACCCGCTCACGACAGATTACAACACGCAAGTCACGCAGTTCGCTCAAGGCGAGACGGCGATGCTCCAGCAAGGGAACTGGGCCCAACAGATGATTCTCGACGTGAATCCGGACATCGAGATGGGCTTCGTGCCGATTCCAATCAATGATGACAAAGAGAAGATGGACCGTCTGCCGGTCGGCGTCCCGAACAACTGGGTCGTCAACAAGAACTCACAATATAAAGAAGAAGCGAAGGATTTCCTCGAGTGGATGGCGACATCTGAGACGGGACAAGACTATATGGTCAACAAGTTCAAATTCATCCCGGCGTTTAAGTCGATTGAAGCGAACGACCTCGGCCCGCTCGCCGATGATATTCTCGCCTACTCGAATGAAGGCAAGACCATCTCGTGGAACTGGTTCAAATATCCAGACGGTGCCGTCAATGAGTACGGTGCGTTGATGCAGGCGTACGTCGGCGGTCAAAAGACCGGAGACGAGATGTTGCAAGACTTCACGAAAGTCTGGCTTGATAAGACGAAATGAAGACACGGGCGCGAAATGACCCCTTCGCGCCTGTTTTTTTGGATAAACTGAAATCATTCTCTTGCTTAAGTATTCTCTCTTGTCAAACAAGCGTCGCTCAGACAAAATAATAGACAGTTGAGGTGGCGTTCGGGACTGACCGACGCCACTATTTTGTTGGGGAGATGAATGGGATGAGAAAGAATGTCACGGTCGCCTTACTGCTTGCGACCTTTTTAGCCGCGATTGAAGGGACGGTCGTATCCGTCGCGACACCGGTCATCGCGAGCGAGTTGAACGGCGCCGCGCTCGTCAGTTGGGTGTTCGCCTCGTATTTATTGTTCACGGCGGTCTCGACCCCGATTTACGGAAAAGTGGCTGACTTGTTCGGACGTAAACGCGTGCTCTTATTCGGAATCGGGTTGTTCACGGTCGCCTCGCTTCTCTGTGGGCTTGCCGGGTCGATGGAACAACTGATCATTTTCAGGGCGCTACAAGGGCTTGGCGCCGGTGCGGTGCTACCGATCTCGATGACGATTATCGGGGACTTGTATAAATACGAGGAGCGCGGGAAGATTCAAGGAATCTTGAGTGCCGTCTGGGGGGTCTCCGGTGTGTTAGGTCCTGTAATTGGTGGTTTTTTGGTCGAAACATTGTCTTGGCGTTACGTCTTTTTACTGAACGTTCCGTTTGCGCTCTTCTCGTTCTTGATGATTGTCGCCTTCTATAAAGAAAATGTGAGCGAGACGACGGAGCGGATTGATGTCAAAGGTGCCCTGTTGTTTGCGGGAGGGACGTCAGCATTCCTGTATGCCCTCATCACGTTCAGCGAGACGAACGTTTGGACGTCTCCGGTCGTCATCAGTGGGGTGGCGAGTCTGTTATTGCTCGCCAGCTTTTACGTGTCCGAACGTCGTGCCAAAACACCGCTATTCCCGTTCGCGCTGTTAAAGCATCCGGTGATCGCGTCGATTAACGGGGCCGTCTTCTTTGCGGCGTGGGTGCTCGTGTCGATGTCGGCGTACATTCCAATTTGGGCACAGGCGGTCCTCGGGAAGACGGCGACAGAGGCAGGGTTCATGCTCATGCCGCTCTCCGTGTCGTGGACGGTCACCTCGATTATCGGCGGCCGGACGCTCGGTGCGGCTTCCCCGAGACGCCGCGCCGTATCGGGGATGAGCCTGTTGCTTTTCGGTACGATTCTTCTGACGAGCCTCACGCAAGCGAGTCCCGACGTGTTCGTCTATCTCGCCGTCGCTTTAATTGGCGTCGGTTTCGGATTATCGCAACCGATGTTTATCGTCGTCTTGCAGACGGTCGTCTCATATCGGGAGCGTGGAACGGCGACCGCCGCGAACTCATTTTTGAGCACGGTCGGTCAAACGCTTGGCGTCGCCGTGTTCGGGGCCGTCTTTAACTTCATCGTCTTGAGCGGGTTTCGGACGGAAGAGGCGCTACGTGGCGTCTCGCTCGAATCATTCTTTAACCGGGCCGCGAGCACGGCGCTTGAGACGGGTGTCCGTCTGCAAGGTGAGCAGTTGATTGCAGATGGCTTGAACACCGTCTTTGCCGGGGCCGCGCTTGCCGCGTTCATCGCACTTCTCATCGCGTTTCGTTTGCCAGTGCGCCCACCCGAGCCTTCACGCGACAACTAAAATCGCGTTATGATGGAGGCAAGGGAGGCGATTATCGTGAAACGATGGATTCTCATGTTAGGCCTCATCTTCGTCGCCGGATGTGCAACCGAACCGGCAGAGGATGGAGCGCAAGACGAAACACCGATTGAACAGGCGCCTGAACAAACGGACGAGACTGAAAACGAACAAACGACTGACGAGGGTGAAGGCTTGGCGGTCGGAACGAGTGAAGCTGTCGCAAGCCAACTCGAAGCGCCGTGGTCCATTGCAAGAATCGAAGACGGCTGGCTCGTCTCAGAACGCGGTGGTACGATCGCCGTCATCGATGAGGAAGGGAACGTGGACCGGCAAACCGTCGAGTTGACTGAAGCGGTGCTCGAGATTGGCGAAGGAGGGCTACTCGGCCTCGCCCTCGCTTCGGACTTCGACACCTCGCGCCAACTGTACGCTTACCACACGTACGGCACACCAGGCAACGTCCAAAATCGTGTCGTCGAACTGACATGGGAAGAGGACCGCTTCGTCGAGACGGACGTCATCCTCGAAGACATCCCGGGTGCGCAGTTCCATAACGGCGGCCGATTGCTTTTGGACGGTGAGGCGCTTTGGGTGACGAACGGCGATGCGCTCGTCCCTGACCTCGCCCAAGATGAGACGTCGCTCGCTGGGAAGATTCTTCGAATTCCGCTGTCCGGTGAAGGGGAGCCGACTGACTGGATCTATTCTTCAGGTCACCGTAATCCGCAAGGGTTGGCGAGTGTTGACGATGTCCTCTATGCGAGTGAGCACGGGGCATCCGGTCACGATGAAGTCAATCGCATCGAGCAAGGAAAAAATTATGGATGGCCGTTGATTGAGGCGGATGAGACCGCGGACGGGCTCGAGACGCCATGGTTCGAAGTCGGTTCGACCTCGTGGGCCCCGTCCGGAATCGTCGCGGATGAGGAATACGTCTATATGGCAACGTTGCGCGGGAATCGTCTCGTCGCCCTCGATCGCGAGACGCGTGACGTGCTCTCGATCATCGAGGATAAAGGCAGGATACGTGACGTCTGGCTCGAAGGGGACGTACTGTATTACATCACGAACAATACGGACGGACGCGGCAATCCGGGTGCCGACGACGATCAATTGTATCGCGTGACGATTCGATAGAAACTGACACTTTGTCAGTTTCTATTTTTTTTGTTGCTTTTTGAAAGTAAGTCGCTATAATTAGGTTGTTAATTGGAAAATGAAGGGGAATATTACGTGAATCAAACAAAACTTATTCATAAGCATGAAAACTTGTATTTCGGCTTGCTCGTCGCGGCGAGCGTTATGACAATTCTTTTAGCCATCGTCTTAACGATTGCCTCACTCGGCATCTTTTTAGTCATCATCGGCTTCATCGTGTCATTATCGATGTTCGCCCACTGGATTCAAATCGGCTATATTCGAACGAACGGGGTCAAAGTGACGGAACATCAATTTAAGGATCTGTATGAGATATATCAACGCGTCGGACAAGGGATGGGCATCCGGATGTTACCGGACGTCTATATCTTGCAAGCCGGGGGCATCTTGAACGCGTTCGCGACACGGTTCTTCCAAAAGAATATGATCATTTTATACTCAGACATCGTTGAGTTGTCACGGAACGGTCAAGTGAAAGAAGTCGAGTTCATTATTGCGCATGAACTAGCGCATATTCGCCGTAACCATGTGCAAAAACAATGGCTCGTCTTGCTCGGGAATATCGTCCCGTTCCTCGGGTCGGCCTACTCGCGGGCTTGCGAATATACGTGCGACCGGATGGCGGCCCATTATATTCAAGACGAAGCGGCAGCGAAGCAGGCGCTTACCGTCCTTGCAGTTGGTGGCACGCTCGCTAAGGAAGTGAACGAGTTCGACTATTTACAAGAGGCGAGCCGTGAGAACGGCTTTATCGCCAAATACAGTGAACTCATTACGACACATCCGACGCTACCGAAACGAATCGCCGCCATTGCCACGGCAGCTGGCGAAGTGAATGTACCGGTATTCAAGACGGCCGGATATGTCAAAGCGTCAATCATTGGGACGATCGCCATGACGGTCGTGTTGAACGGGGCCATCATCGCGTGGCTCGTCATGAGTGACGGGTTCGCGAGTCTTGCCTCGACACCATTTAGTGAAGGATTCACCGATATGACGATGGAAGATCCACTTTCACAGCTTGCCTATGACAATGCGAGCTATGACGAGATTGAAGCCGAGATTTTAGGCGGTGCCGATGTCAACGCGCAAGACGGATATGGCGACACGCCGCTCCATAACTTGTTCTATAACGAAGAAGTCGACTACGCGACGGTCGAGCTATTGCTTGAGAACGGGGCCGATGCGTCGATTGAGAACATGGACGGCATGACGCCACGTGATTTGGCAGTTGCGGAAGGACATCCTTTCGATTTTGTGGAATTATTGCGCTCGTATGAGTGATGTAGAGGTTCGTTCTGTAGAAAGTCTACGGAACGAATCTTTTTTTTGCTTCTTTGCAAGCGTTTGCATCGGCCGTGATATAATCGGAGGAGGAGGGATGACGGTGAACAGCATTCGAACGAAACTGACGGGAATGATCGCGCTGACGATTCTCGTTCCGGTCATTTTGGCGACGATTATTTCCTATTGGTACGTGAAGGACCGTGAGCGTGAACGCGGCCTGCAGTTGACCGAATGGTCGCTCGAACGTGGCACGTTGCAGTTTGAACGCTACATATCCGATTTGAGCCGTCTCCCGACGAGCCTCTATGCGAATCGGGACGTGCTCGATATTTTAGAGTACGGTCCGGGTCTCTCCCTCGAACAGACCGAACTCGAAGTAAGGCGGGCGCTACTCGGGATGTACTTGTCACGGGAAGACGTCGCACAAATCCAACTGCTTATACTCGAGGATATGGACTCGTTCGCAGCGTATAAGATGAAGGTGTCACCGCGTTCGAAGAAACAACCGAGCCCGATTCAACAACAACTGCTTGAAAACAAAGAGAGTCGTGTCTTGCTCGAGGCGTCGCATCCGCTCGTCCCGTACCATGACTTTGGCCCAATCCTCTCGGAGCAAGAAGTCGTCACACTCCATTTTCGACTCGATAAAATCGAGACCGATACACCGCTCGCCGTCTTATCAATTGATATCCCGGAAGACGTCTTCGTCGGTCAGCTCGCTTCTTTACAAAACAGCCCGGATGAGAGCCTTTGGTTCGTCGGGGCAGGTGATCAAGTGTTCGCTCATCTTGGCACCGAGCCGATTCCAGAGACACTTGCCCCGATGTCCGTATCACGCGACGACAAACATCATCGCATCATCAAATCGTTTGAGTTCGAAAATCAGGCGTTTTATGTCGGCAAGTCCATTCCCGACCGTCTCCTCACCGAGCCGGCTTCACGAACGTCATTCATCATCTTCATCGTCGGAATTGCCTCGCTCGTTCTAGCCCTCATCGGTGCGACGTATGCATCGATGCGGTTGACGACACCGATTCGGACATTGACGTCGAACATACGACGAATCGAGCAAGGGGACATGACCGTCTCGTTCGATTCCCTCGGAAATGACGAATTCGGGGTATTAGGTCGACAATTCAAGTTGATGATTGAGCGAATCGATGATTTGATTCAACGAGAATATCGGCTCGCGCTCGAGAATCGGACGAATGAGCTTCGGGCACTTCAAGCGCAGACGAACCCGCACTTTTTGTTCAACGCGCTCCAATCGATTGGCACGCTCGCTTTGAAGGGGGATGGCAAGACAGTGTATCGTCTCATCACGCAACTGTCGTCGATGATGCGGTATACGATGCATCCGGACGAATCGATGGTCACGTTAAGGCGTGAAGTCGACCATTTACAGTCGTACGTCCGGCTTCAACACGTCCGTTTCCCTGATCAGTTCTGTATCGAGATTGACGTCCCCGAGGAGCTGCAGACGCTCGTCGTGCCGAAGATGATTTTACAACCGCTTGCCGAAAACTTTTTCAAACACGGATTCGAACGTGACGGGTCCTCGACGGCAAACCGGTTTTCACTGCGCATCCGACAGATTGGGCCTGAGCTCGTCGTCCATTGTGAGAACAGCGGACAAAAAATCCCGAATAATCAACTTGAAGCGTTACAAGAACGTATGGAACAGACGACCGAATTGCGCTACGGCGCGGAAGGTACCGGTTTAAAGAACATTCGCGATCGTCTCATGTTAAACTATAAACGGGAGGCTGAATTTATGTTGGCTACACCAGAGACAGGCGGTTTTCGCATCGTCATGCGTTTTCCAGCGGTGAAGGAGGCGGATGCGTCATGACGAAAGTGTTGATTGTCGATGATGAGTCACCGGTACGGGAGGCTGTCAAATTACTCGGGGAATGGGAGCGTCTCGGTGTCACGACCGTGATTGAGGCGAGCAACGGGAACGAAGCGAAGGAGTTGATCGCTACAGAACGTCCCGCCCTCGTCTTATCGGACATTCAAATGCCGGGATGTAACGGAATCGAGTTGATGGAGTGGCTCCATCAAGAAGCCGAGTCGGCAAAGTTGATCGTCTTGACCGGGTATGACGAGTATTCGTATATGCGGCGCGCGATTCAACTCGGCAGTTTCGACTATTTACTCAAACCGATTGACCCGGACGTCTTGAACGACACGCTCGAACGGGCGCTTGTCGACATCCGTCCATCGTCAGAAGACCCGATCGTCCAAATCGGGGCGTTCATCGAACGGCATTATGCGGAAGAACTGAGTCTGCAAGGGATGAGTGAGCGCTTTTTTTTGAGCCGTGAATACATATCGCGGCGGTTCAAGCAACACTATGGCGTCAACTTATCCGAGTACTTGCTTTCGATTCGCATGCTCGAGGCCAAACGTCTCCTTGAGACGAGTAGACAACGTATTTACGAGGTCGCCCAAGCGGTAGGTTTTTCGGACGATAAATATTTCCGGAAAGTCTTCAAGAAACAAGTTGGTGTTACACCGAATGAATATCGGGAACATTATCAACGACAACTTTAAAGGAGGACATGAATCATGAGTGTACACATTGGAGCAAAAGAAGGACAAATTGCAGAAACGGTACTACTTCCAGGAGATCCGCTTCGTGCGAAATATATCGCCGAGACGTTTCTTGAGGACGTCGAATTGTACAACGAAGTCCGTGGCATGTACGGCTTCACAGGGACGTATAAAGGCAAACGCATCTCGGTACAAGGAACGGGGATGGGCGTTCCATCGATGTCGATTTACGTGAACGAGTTGATCATGTCATATGGCGCGAAAAACTTGATTCGTGTCGGTACGGCCGGCGGCATTCAGGAAGATGTCAAAGTCCGTGACGTCGTCATCGCGATGAGCGCGTCAAGTGAGATGGGGCAGAACCGTGTCCGTTTCGATGGAATGGATTATGCACCGACTGCGACGTTCGACCTCCTACATCGTGCGTATGTAAACGCGGAGAAAGCCGGAATCCCAGTCAAAGTCGGTCAAATCTTCACAGCCGATCAATTCTATCAAGATGACTTCCACCATTTCAAAAAGTGGGCCGACTTCGGTTGCCTCGCGATTGAGATGGAAGCGGCAGGCCTCTATACGCTCGCAGCCAAACATAAAGTCAACGCGTTGACGATTCTCACGATCTCAGACCACTTGTTGACTGGCGAAGAGACGACGTCAGAAGAGCGTCAATCGACGTTTGACGAAATGATTCGTGTCGCCCTCGACACGGCCGTCGAAGTGACAAATTAATCGGGTGCCCTACAAATTCGTTTGTAGGGCATTTTTGTGTCGGTGTGCTCAGTCGTCTATACAAAATATAGATGGCAAGCTAGACTGGAGCTGAAAACTTAGTCTGATTTGACTTGGCCGAGGAGTTGAAACGATTGAACAAGACGTCAGCGTTTGTCATCTACAGTATCGTCTTTTTTGCCTTCTTTGATTTATTCGCCCAGCTCCCCGTCATGAGCACGTTCGCTGTCTCAGTCGGGGCGACGCCGTTCATCGCCGGCGTCGCGATTGCCATCTACTCGTTAGCGAACACGTTCGGCAATGTTTTGTCTGGCATATGGACGGATAAGGTCGGTCCGTATCGCATCTTGCTCGCCGGTCTCCTCTTGTCGAGTGCGAGCTTATTCGCGTACCAGCTTGTCGATCACCCGACGACGTTGCTTGTCGTCCGTGTCATCCACGGATTCGTGGCCGGCCTCATCGTGCCGGCGGCATTCACCTTGTCGGCCAACCTGACTGCTGCGAACCGACAAGGAAAGAAGGTCGCCCTCACCGGGAGTTTCGTCGGACTCGCCGCAATCCTCGGTCCGGCGTTTAGCGGGATCCTGGCGAGCCGGACGTCGGTCCCGGTCGTGTTTTCGTTCGTAGCGCTCTATGGGATTGGCGTCACCCTCTTGACGTTGTTCGTCATGCGGACGTCCCGTTTGACGGAACGTCTGGTGGATGCTGAACCAACGATGGCGTCCCAAGGGCTACAGCGGGACGTCTTCAAGGCATACGTCGGTGCTTTCTTGCTCATGTTTTCGCAAGGGGCGCTCGCCTATCTGTTGCCGCTTTACGTCGAAGCGCTCGGGTACGACTCCCGGTTGAGTGGGACGCTACTCAGTACGTTCGGTATCGTGGCGGTCCTCGTCTTCGTCTTGCCGACGAACCGGCTGTTCGACCGTCTTGAAACGACGAGACTCGCCGCGCTCGGCATCGGCATTCTTGGTGTCAGTCAAGTGCTCATCGGGAACGCCACGAGTGTGATGGCGCTCTATGCGGTGCTCGCCTTCTACGGCCTTGGTTTTGCCATCTTATTCCCGGCCATCAATACGTTATTGATTCGAGCGACGACACGGACGAATCGAGGCAAGTCGTACGGTTACTTTTACGCCTTCTTCTCACTCGGTACGGTCGTCGGCTCCGCCGCGCTCGGCTGGCTCACGATTGCTTTACAACATAAGTTCACGGTCACGGGTGTCGTCTTGCTCGGGGCGGCCGCCGTCTTCGGTTTATTCGAACAAGTGCGGCGACGCGTCTGGACGACGAAGTCGGAGTGAGCGCGTCATCTCTTCG
>NZ_JNAA01000084.1:0-3011 GCF_000696055.1 Exiguobacterium sp. AB2 | reverse complement strand
TTGTTCCTTGAAAACTGAAGATTCATCAAGACATCAAACCAAAATTTCACATATGGTCCGTGAGGACCGTGTGTCTTAGACGCTAGATCAAGGTAGAAAGGGCGTACGGTGGATGCCTTGGCACTAGGAGCCGATGAAGGACGCGACGAACAGCGAAATGCCCTGGGGAGTGGTAAGTACACGTTGATCCAGGGGTATCCGAATGGGGGAACCCACCGCCGGGAGACTGGCGGGACACCCGTGTGAATACATAGCACGGCGTGAGGCAGACCCGGGGAACTGAAACATCTAAGTACCCGGAGGAAGAGAAAGAAAATTCGATTCCCTGAGTAGCGGCGAGCGAAACGGGAACAGCCCAAACCAGGAAGCATGCTTCCTGGGGTTGTAGGACACTCTATACGGAGTTACAAAGGGATAGGATAGGTGAACGACCTGGAAAGGTCGGCCAGAGAAGGTGACGGCCCTGTAGCCGAAATCCTGTCCCCTCCAGAGTGGATCCTGAGTACGGCGGGACACGTGAAACCCCGTCGGAATCCGGGAGGACCATCTCCCAAGGCTAAATACTTCCTAGTGACCGATAGTGAACCAGTACCGTGAGGGAAAGGTGAAAAGCACCCCGGAAGGGGAGTGAAACAGATCCTGAAACCGTATGCCTACAAGTAGTCAGAGCCCGTTAACGGGTGATGGCGTGCCTTTTGTAGAATGAACCGGCGAGTTACGATGGCGGGCGAGGTTAAGCCGAAAAGGCGGAGCCGCAGCGAAAGCGAGTCTGAACAGGGCGCATCAGTCCGTCGTCGTAGACCCGAAACCAGGTGATCTACCCATGTCCAGGATGAAGGTCAGGTAACACTGACTGGAGGTCCGAACCCACGCACGTTGAAAAGTGCGGGGATGAGGTGTGGGTAGCGGTGAAATGCCAATCGAACCTGGAGATAGCTGGTTCTCTCCGAAATAGCTTTAGGGCTAGCCTCGAGGTGAAGAGTTCTGGAGGTAGAGCACTGATTGGACTAGGGGCCCCCACAGGGTTACCGAATTCAGTCAAACTCCGAATGCCAGTGACTTGTACTCGGGAGTCAGACTGCGAGTGATAAGATCCGTAGTCGAGAGGGAAACAGCCCAGACCATCAGCTAAGGTCCCCAAGTGTATGTTAAGTGGAAAAGGATGTGGCGTTGCACAGACAACTAGGATGTTGGCTTAGAAGCAGCCACCATTCAAAGAGTGCGTAATAGCTCACTAGTCGAGTGACGCCGCGCCGAAAATGTAACGGGGCTAAACATACCACCGAAGCTATGGATCCCGTAAGGGATGGTAGGAGAGCGTTCCAAGCAGCAGTGAAGCGGTATCGTGAGGAGCCGTGGAGCGCTTGGAAGTGAGAATGCCGGTGTGAGTAGCGAAAAGAGGGGTGAGAATCCCCTCCGTCGAAAGCCCAAGGTTTCCTGAGGAAGGCTCGTCCGCTCAGGGTTAGTCTGGACCTAAGCCGAGGCCGAAAGGCGTAGGCGATGGACAACAGGTTGATATTCCTGTACCGCCGTACCACCGTTCGAACGATGGGGGGACGCAGAAGGATAAGGTAACCGTGCGACTGGAAGTGCACGGACAAGCAGCGAGGCCGTCGGGTTGGCAAATCCGCCCGGCACACAAGGTCGAGCTGTGACGTGGAGCCCGTAGGGCGAAGTACCGGATTTCACGCTGCCAAGAAAAGCCTCTAGTGAGGAGGTCGGCGCCAGTACCGTAAACCGACACAGGTAGGCGAGATGAGAATTCTAAGACGCGCGGGATAACTCTCGTTAAGGAACTCGGCAAAATGGTCCCGTAACTTCGGGAGAAGGGACGCTTATGGCAACATAAGCCGCAGTGAATAGGCCCAAACGACTGTTTAGCAAAAACACAGGTCTCTGCTAAATCGCAAGATGAAGTATAGGGGCTGACGCCTGCCCGGTGCTGGAAGGTTAAGGGGATGTGTCATCGCAAGAGAAGCACTGAACCGAAGCCCCAGTAAACGGCGGCCGTAACTATAACGGTCCTAAGGTAGCGAAATTCCTTGTCGGGTAAGTTCCGACCCGCACGAAAGGCGTAACGATTTGGGCACTGTCTCAACGAGAGACCCGGTGAAATCATAGTACCTGTGAAGATGCAGGTTACCCGCGACAGGACGGAAAGACCCCATGGAGCTTTACTACAGCCTGATATTGAGGCTTTGTACGCGATGTACAGGATAGGTGGGAGTTTGTGAAGCCGGAGCGCCAGCTTCGGTGGAGACACCCTTGGGATACCACCCTTTGCGTATAGAGTCTCTAACTCGCAGCCGTGACCCGGCTGGAGGACCGTGTCAGGTGGGTAGTTTGACTGGGGCGGTCGCCTCCTAAACAGTAACGGAGGCGCCCAAAGGTTCCCTCAGAATGGTTGGAAATCATTCGAAGAGTGCAAAGGCAGAAGGGAGCTTGACTGCGAGACCTACAAGTCGAGCAGGGACGAAAGTCGGGCTTAGTGATCCGGTGGTTCCGCATGGAAGGGCCATCGCTCAACGGATAAAAGCTACCCTGGGGATAACAGGCTGATCTCCCCCAAGAGTCCACATCGACGGGGAGGTTTGGCACCTCGATGTCGGCTCATCGCATCCTGGGGCTGGAGTAGGTCCCAAGGGTTGGGCTGTTCGCCCATTAAAGCGGTACGCGAGCTGGGTTCAGAACGTCGTGAGACAGTTCGGTCCCTATCCGTCGTGGGCGCAGGAAATTTGAGGAGAGCTGTCCTTAGTACGAGAGGACCGGGATGGACGCACCGCTGGTGTACCAGTTGTTCCGCCAGGAGCATCGCTGGGTAGCTACGTGCGGACGGGATAAGTGCTGAAAGCATCTAAGCATGAAGCCCCCTCCGAGATGAGATTTCCCTTTGAGCAATCAAGAAAGACCCCTCAGAGACGATGAGGTAGATAGGTCATGGGTGGAAGCGTGGTGACACGTGGAGCTGAATGATACTAATCGGTCGAGGCTTTGATCTAGTCTATGGTTTG
>NZ_JNAA01000083.1:0-1232 GCF_000696055.1 Exiguobacterium sp. AB2 | reverse complement strand
TGTCCCCTCATCGAGCGGGCGGATGACCAAATCGCACTCTTCGTGAGTGCGTGGATTGAAATTCGTTGCCGTATTCGTCGGTACCAGGTAGCGGCATCGCACTCTTCGTGAGTGCGTGGATTGAAATAACACGATCCTCGAGTTCCTTGTCGCCTCGATAGATCGCACTCTTCGTGAGTGCGTGGATTGAAATTTGCTGTGGTGCTTCGACTTGTGGCGGAGCTTCGATCGCACTCTTCGTGAGTGCGTGGATTGAAATTCAACATATTGGAGGATCAAAAGTGAAAAACGATATCGCACTCTTCGTGAGTGCGTGGATTGAAATACCTTGCGTCTCCACACCGGGACGCCCGTCTTTCATCGCACTCTTCGTGAGTGCGTGGATTGAAATTAGGAGGACGAGACAATGATTTTATCAGAGCAGACATCGCACTCTTCGTGAGTGCGTGGATTGAAATATCGAATGGCTGAAAACGTTCGTGCCAGCTGTCGAATCGCACTCTTCGTGAGTGCGTGGATTGAAATAACCTATCGAAAGATAGTGTCTCTAAAATCAAACATCGCACTCTTCGTGAGTGCGTGGATTGAAATTCTGCCTCTTCGATGAACCGTTTGGATAGATGAGATCGCACTCTTCGTGAGTGCGTGGATTGAAATTTGTAACGGTCGCCGCCCGACTTCGAATAACAGATCGCACTCTTCGTGAGTGCGTGGATTGAAATACACGTCAAATCCAAGCGTCCGGAACTGGCGCACTCATCGCACTCTTCGTGAGTGCGTGGATTGAAATATCAAATGTGAGGTCTACACCGAGCCGAACTTCATCGCACTCTTCGTGAGTGCGTGGATTGAAATGTTCTGGCTCAATGACAAAAGTCGATGCGTGATATCGCACTCTTCGTGAGTGCGTGGATTGAAATCGATGGGACGTCAGACAAACAAATTGATGTAAAATCGCACTCTTCGTGAGTGCGTGGATTGAAATTATTTCTTCGGTGTCGACGATCCGCTCAAACTCAATCGCACTCTTCGTGAGTGCGTGGATTGAAATAATAATCTGCTTTACAAAAACCAACAATAACGATCGCACTCTTCGTGAGTGCGTGGATTGAAATTCAACACCTACCTTCTTAATTTAAGTACAACTTAAATCGCACTCTTCGTGAGTGCGTGGATTGAAATTGCGTTTCCGAGCTGAACATATAGTTCGGCGAAAATCGCACTCTTCGTGA